>NZ_JAAHHZ010000280.1:0-6106 GCF_010672005.1 Moorena sp. SIO4A5
ACCGATCCGCAGTCATATTAGAGATACAGTCTATCAGAAAATTGAAGGCACTACCGATTCTGAACATATCTTCGCCTTGTTTCTCAACGAATTAGCTGCTGTGGATGGTAATTGGGAACAAGCGTTACAGGCTACCTTAAAAACGCTGTTTAAGTTAGCCAAACCCTATGGAGTCAAGGTCTTAGCAAACATAGTTATTAGTGATGGAAATCAGCTTATTGCCTCTCGTTGTGCTATCGGTTCTACTCCACCTTCTCTCTACTGGCTACAGAACGCTCCACATTTCCCCAATTCTGTCATCATTGCCTCTGAACCTTTGTTCCCAGGAAACTGGAATCCTTTTCCTGAAAGTAGCATGATTTGTGTGGGAGAAGACCTGAAAATCAACATGCATCCCATAGATTTGTAGAGGTGACAGCTCCTACACTGACCTTTCAGGTTCAGTGTAGGCAACAAGCGCCAATCCAGCTATTGCTTACGGAGGCGCTGGGCTTTAAGAACGGACTGCCGAGAGACGAAACCTTAGATAGTGGAGCCTTTATGGTTAGTCGGCTATGCATAAAAGGGTTAAAACTTTTTGATTAGCGATGCAGCGCGGTCTTGGGGGTTTCCCCCATGAGCGACTGCATCAAGACAAGGCTCCACTATCTTACGGTAACTTCAAACCCTGCCGCTCTATTTCTGATATTGTTCGCGTAGCGTCGGCTGAGGCCTTTGGCCACGCTTCGCGAACGCCGAATCGCCGCATTATGGTCACGATTGGCCTTTGGCCACGCTACGCGAACAAGGCTACACCCACAATGGGAACAATTATGCCATCGTATATGCAGCTTTTTGGGGACTTTTTTGCCGCAATTGGAACAATTTTGTGAAGTATTCATAGCACTTACCGGAATCGCTAACAAGCCAGCATTTAAGGCCGTAGGCCACGCTACGCGAACGGCTTTGCTTGCAGGGATTATAATATCAACAGATAATTTACAGATACTTTATTTTTGACTCCTATGCCGATTAATAAGATTTACTATGAAAGCAAGCAAAACAACAAACAGACAAATGGTTATTGGTATAACTTCAAGTGAAACTTTACTACTTAGCAAACCCATCACAGGGAGAATCAAAACTCCACTTAAATAACTACCTCCTACTTGATATCCAGTAATTTCCTGAGAATTAATCTCCCCAAATAGTTTTGGTGTGTTGTGGATCATACTGGGGAATATTGGCGCACAGCCGATTCCCAACAGGATTATAGATGGGACTAACAAACTGTTTTGTTGAATTATCAGCATCCATGAACCAATAAACATTAAGCATAATCCCATATTCATTAACTTCTGGATTGAGATATTATTAGCAAAAATACCCGCAATCAGTCGTCCAATCATAATGCTGATGTAGAAGAGTGAAATTATTAAGCCTACATTTAATTTATCTAAACCTCGACCTTCAATAAGATAACTAGCCAACCAGACTCCCACGCCCATCTCAACTGCGATATAGATTGGAAACGCAATAATAGAAAGAAAAACATCTTGCTGTCGTATCAGGTTAAGTCCTGATTTTTTCTGGACAGCCTTATTCTGGAGTGCAGTGTTTTCCTCTTTAATGCTTTTGCTTCGCCAAAGAGATAGGGAGATGGAGATACCAATAATAGCTGCAATAACGAACACAATAGCTGCAATCATCTGATAACCACCACGCCAATTTCCTGAATCAGCTACATATAAAGTAATAATGCTAGGTCCCAAAAATGCTCCTATGCCCCAGAAACTGTGAAGCCAATTCATATGTCTGGGTGAATATTTGAGTGCTACAAAATGATTAATACCT
The DNA here is from genome assembly GCF_010672005.1 of Moorena sp. SIO4A5. NCBI lineage: Bacteria > Bacillati > Cyanobacteriota > Cyanophyceae > Coleofasciculales > Coleofasciculaceae > Moorena > Moorena sp. SIO4A5. Next base: position 1,834 of record NZ_JAAHHZ010000280.1, read on the forward strand.
GTATCAATAGCACCAGCTCCAACACCAAGGGGCAAAGTACATAATAATAGCCACCAGAATGATGGTGACAGGGAATAGCCAAACAAAGCACTAGCGCTAAGCAAAGTGCTAATAAATACAACCTTGCCAGTCCCTAGCTTATGCAAAAGCAGCCCACTAGCAAAACTGGAAAATGCTGTACATATAGTTGTCAACATTGTGATAATACCCGCAGCTTCAAGTGGCAAAAAGAGTGAGCTGCGCATAGATGGCCATGCTACACCTAAAATCGTATCTGGTAATCCTAAAGCAATAAATGTTAGATAAATAACAACAATTAGTAAGCGGGGCTTGTTCTTTTTTTTTTTTTTAACTCTGCAACGTCTTTTTTAGTCCTTCTCATAATTATTGAATAAATTTACTGTTAAATCCTATCACATTAAATATATCTAACTTAGACTAAGTATAGGACAGGCAATACTTTGAAAGGTATTGTTGTTCATTTTATTTTGTCTTGTGATTAAGATTAGCCTTGTTTCATTTAGGGTAGCTACTGTATTCTGCGACAAAAGCTGTGGATAGATAAAAATGCTCGAAAGACTATGATGATCGCATTTGCGGATGGTTTCTATAACAGCGTTTTGATGACTGTCTTGAGGCACTGCAATTCCCGCCATAATTTCCACGCCATGTTCTTTAGATACAGTTTTTAGTGCGAGTATATAATCCAGATTAAAACTTTCAAACAGAACATTATTTTGCAGATTATGATATTTAATCAGCTTTACTAATGCGTTAACCAGAGCCTCTCGATATCCAGTTATCTTATCAGACCAATCTTTAATATCAAAGTTGAATGCAACCTGACCATTAACCTGTTTGCAAAGGTCTTCAATCTTGAGAACATTTTTCCCAAGCCTCAGACAAAGCTCTTCATAATTGAACTCAAAAACATTGGCAACTGGTTGATCAAGACTTTTAACAGGTCCCCATAATGATACTAATTCATGGTCTTTAGTTAACTGAACATCTACTTCGATCATATCAAAACCTTCATTGATAGCTTTCTGTGCTGTCTCTAGGGATTCTATGCGATGGGCAATTTTAAATCCATCAAACTGCTTTAAGTTGAGACGTCGCAACAGGCTTGTTGTTTCGGGAAAAGGTTTGTAGCACCAATTGGATGTCTCTCTTAAGGTTTTGGCAAACCTTTGAGCCATAAGTTTTTGTTGTAGCTGTGGGATTTCTTCAGGAATATCGAAGAACATAATGGCATCTCCTCCAGGAGATTCTATGCTGCCACACCCACTCACATGCAAAGGCTCTGGTTCATTTTCAGGAGCTAGTAAATACTTAGCAAAGGTCATAAAACCGTGACTCCGTGGGGCAAGAAGCCAGATGTAATTTCTGTCTTCGCAATACATGAATTTTGTATTATATGAGATACCTTCGCTCATTAGCTTATAGGTTGCTTTCCATACTTGCTTCGCCACTTCAGTCCTATCTTGACCTTTAATTATTATTGTACGGGCTGCCCAGTTAGCAAGTTCCCCATTTATGACACCATTGATGTGGCTCTTGTTAACTATTTCAATTCTGTTCTCTAAAAGATTTTGCCAAACAGGAGTTTTAACTCGATAGAACTGACCATGTGAATGTTTAACACTGGCACCAGAGAAACTTGTAAAAGAACCTTCATAGTTTTTTCCCAGTGCATAGGAAGCTGTTAGAAGATCATCTATATATGATTCAGTGAGTATTTGAGGTTCTTCTTTTCCTCCAGCCATGATCATATGATCTTCCCCATAAGGGTCAATATTGATAAAAAAGGAGTAAATTTTATTTGACGGTAGTTGGAGCTTACAAATTAACTCGTCAATATTTGCGTAACAAAAAGGGCATCTTCTATTTTTTGGGGAAAGATGAGGGATTTCTAACTCATTAACCTTTTCTGGAAGTGCTTCTTCAAGAAGCATTAGGGTATCAAACTCACCCTTTCTTTCTGGCACAAAACTAAACTTGTACCAGAGATTTTCATGAAGAACACTTAGCTGATGGTCTGGCGAGTATTTGTAATTTATCACTTTATGGTTACGGTTTTCGATAATTTTGACTGAGTCACGGACTGTCTTTTCTATTGTTGCTTGGTCAAAACCATCTTTCAATACGAGATAGTTGGCTCTAGATTTTAAAATAGTATCTATTAACTGTTCGTTAGCGTCTTTTTTGAGTTCTTCAAGAGCTGATATCGCATTACTACAGTCTTCGAGACCATCAAGTTCAAATTTATGCTTGATGAATGCCAAAGTCGTGGGAAAATCCTCCACTTCAACCCCTCTAAGATTCCGTCTTTTCTTATTGTTACCGTTTTCTACTATGTCGGCTATGCGCATAATAGCCAACAGATTTTTTAATTCAGATTTGGCAAGGCTAGACTCGTTAATACAGTGAAGAACACGCTCATGAGATTCAAAGAGCCAAGGCTGTTCGTTACATCTGATCAGTACTTCTACTTCTGGAGTAACGATGATATTTCTTTTGTTTAATAGATCAACTGAATATTGAGGGTGATACCACCAGGTTTTTAATAGCTCCCTTTCTCTAGAGGATAAAGGTTCACCTTTCAGTAACTCGAACTCTTCTAAGTACAAAGGTAATGGATCTCTAAATTCTTCTGCCGTAATTTCTTTTCTAAGTCCTGCTGCGATCCGTTTTTTGGCATGCTCGATACATAATTTAGGATTAAAGCTCGGTTTAGCACCTAACTTCGATTTGTCTGTTTTTACAAATTCTAGTCGCAATAGAAACTTTTGTTCTTCCTGATACTTATGTTTCAAGGCCCCGCCGATGTCATGAGCCCAGGAAGCCCTTTTTAAGATTTCGATTTGCCCATCAGGAAGATCCATTTTCCTAGCGATCGCCTCGGCTATGATGGCATGTCTCTGGGAATGCTCAACTATATCAATAGGATCATTCTGAAAAATCTCATTTTCAGAATGATCTAGTATTGATCTCCCTTGATCAATTGGTTCTGGCCAATCTTTTCCTGCTTTCTGAGACTTTTTTTTTGGCTGTGACACTTCTTCTAATACCAAGTCAAGCTTTTCAAATGCCATTTGTAAGTCCTCTACTTCCGATATCAGTGGGGCTTGAAGCATAATACTATCGCCCATATCCTTATATCTTGATGCAGCTATAATTACACCGTGATCAAACATTTTTTCTGCAATTAAATTGGCGAGTTTACAGTTTTGTTCATGATCTCCAACAACAATATCAACTGCGGCTTTAGTTCCTATAGAGCGTATCTCGCCTAATATTGTATATTTCTTCTGTAAATTTACAAGTTCTTCGTAGATATAACGGTTTAAGATATTTGCTTTATGAGCTTCCTTTTTAAGTTCGGCGAGGAATACTTTTCCTGCTGTGAAACTAATGGGACTATGAGCAAAAGTAAAGGAATGCTGTCCTGGCTTAAAGGAGAACTTCTCTTTATATAGCAGTCCTGCTAGGGGAAAACCGCCACCAATGGATTTCCCGAAGGTTATGATGTCTGGTTCTACCTCATAAAGATCACTCATGAACATCTCTTTCACACAGCCAAAGGCGGTTTGTATTTCATCAACAATCATCACGACATTGTTCTGGTCGCAAAGCTCCCGAATACCTTGGACTAATGACTTACTCAAAATCTTAAACCCGCAGTTGCCTTGTACTAGCTCCAAAATGATCGCCGCAGGCTGTTCTTTGATCATTTTTACTTCAATATCAGCTAGATCTTTTTTTACTTCCACACCATGATTAAAATAGGGTTGATATTGTTCGGCTGTACCTTTCCAGCTAACCCCCATTGTCGCAAAGCTTCTGCCATGAAAACCATCTTCTAAGTAGAGGATTTTATGCCGATCGTCACAATTGTTTATAGCTAGTTTCATCGCCCCTTCATTAACTAAGCTGCCATGAAGACAAAAATTGACTTTGGTTAAAGATTGCGGCGAAAGCTCGATCAGCAATTGAGCCAGCTCAACTTTGTCTTGTGTTGAGAAGGCTGTTCTTAAATGAGTTACTTTGTCGAGTTGATTTTTGACTGCATCAATAATTCGTGGATTGTTGTGACCAAGTGGCAAAGACCAAGTTTGTGAAAATAGGTCGAAATATTTTCTCCCTTCACTATCCCATAAGTAAGGGCCAAAAGCTTTTTCTATATTGACTGCGGTGGCGCCTATTGTGCTACCTTCATTTTTAAATATCATGGTTTCCTATTATTCAATCCACTAATAAGTTTAAGTTATTA
>NZ_JAAHHZ010000281.1:0-6069 GCF_010672005.1 Moorena sp. SIO4A5
CCGCAATTCCACCGTAGGGATTAAACACGCCTTTGGGAACGACAACATCAAAAACGGGTTCATTTTGGTAGAGGATCGTAATTTCTCGGTCTTTTGAGGAAAGTTCCTGATGGAAATTCAGATAATCTTTGGGATTATACTGTAAACTTTCCCCGTCTTTGAGAATAATTACAACGTCTTCTTGCTTAATCATTTTGAAAATCTTTAGCTCAATGGAATAGAATCAATAATTAGGTTGGCTTAGCCATAGGCTAAAAGCCAACTACCAGCTTAACTCTACACCTTTTTGCAACCATATAAGCACCAGCCAATTTCTCCAGCAACTACCGCGTCACCAGTTTTTTGATAAGCTAGACACCTTTCTGGGTCTGAATCGTTAACTCGGTTGGCTTGAATATCATAGGTTTTTTTCATATGCCAACTCAAGTCCTGAGCTTGGAAAATTTCAAACCCAATTTGAATCAGAGCAGTTTCGTAATTTTGGAGACTAAATAAATCCGTCACATGAAGTCGTTGATAGACGTATTTTGATGTATCTTCACTGATTTCAGAAACGTTAACGACTAAGTCGCCAAACACAAAAATACCACCAGGCTTGAGAACGCGATAAATTTCTTGTAAAGCGGTTTCCCGTTCACTGATGTGTAAGAGAGTTCCTTGACTCCAAACATGACTAAAAGATTCATCCTCAAAGGGTAGATTAGTTGCTGAGCCTTGTTTAAACTGAAGGCGTAAACTGGGAAAATCTTGGGCTTTGATCTCAGCAGTCTGGATATGAGTGTTACTAATGTCAAGTCCGACCACTGCACAGCTAGTTTCTTGAGCAATATAAATTGCTGTATTGCCATTACCGCAGCCAACATCAAGAGTACGACCCTTTGCATCAATATTACTTTGACTAAGCATATATTGATTTAAGCGATCGCATGCTGCCATCAATACCTGTTCATTGTTAGGAGCATTTAAGTCTTCAAAATATCCCCAGTGTTTACTACCATCAGGATTCCAGGGAATTTGATATTGACTTTCTACTGTATCATAATAAACTTCTACCTCTGCCTCTGTAAACGTCTGCTTCATTGTTATATATCCAATCCCATCTTAAATTCTTCTGATTATCATAACTTGATTCGCCCCTACTTGAAACTCAAACTCTGAGGTTTTCACTTCCACTGTTAAGCCTTGTTGCTGTAAGGAGGAAATAATCTCCTCAAAATAAGCAAAAGGCTTACTTCTGTCTTGCTCGTTAGCCCGTAAGGGAAACACTCGAACGTCACGAGCAACACGAGCTAGTTCTAGCAGTGAATCAATGGTAAAGGTTTTGGGGAAGTGAGCTTGGAAACTAAATAGTAAATGCCCACTCGTTGCCAGATCAAAAGTATTATCTTCAAAAGGCAGATGGGGAAGGGAGGCAGTGATATATTTCTCTTGGGATTGCCAATAGTTTCGATAGTCTTCAATAAAGGAATCTAAAATCTCGACTTGCCTGTTTCTGAGGTCTTCAAGGCTCTGGTAATAATCCCACTTTCTCTGCTGGCTAGTTTGGGAAATTTTGGCAACTACGTAATCAATATCCCGGCTAGCAATTTCTAAGAGCCTATCAGGATCGTTAACATACTGAGGATCGACAGCGCAAACCTCAATCCCTAATGCTCTTGCTTCTCGACCAAAAGAAGCTGGACCACCAGGACAATCTAGGATTGATTTACCAACCCAGTCTGAGAAGTCCAAGAGGAACATTTTGCTATACTCTGCCAAAGAGCGTCCATAGAAGGTAACTCGCTCTAAGTTAAAGGACTGGCTCATAACTGGTTTGTTGCATACTATTACAGTTGTTTGGTAGTTTTTTTAAATTGCTATAAGTACCAACACTAAAACCAAGTGTGATCAGACTTGTGTGATCACACTTCTTGGAAAAGGCTTCCAGATAGAGGAAGCCTTTTGCCAGGTCGCTATACTGTCACCGCCACTTTTTCTTCATTCATAGTTTCTGTCGGTAACTTTCTGAACCGTTGAGGTGATTGTAGGTTTTTCGAGTCACCAACTTGAGCCAGGCGGAATTGCCAATCAGACACTTGCTCGTAGCTCAGGTGTTTAGTGTCAATACTTGCTGTCCAGAATCCTGCAAAAATAGCGGGATCATCAAACCTCAGCAGACCTGATTTCCGAATTGCTTCACCTTGTGGGGTTCCTAAGATGGGAGAAATTACGAAAGGAGTGGTTTGAAAAATGATCGATGGGTTAATTGCTTTCGCTTCATTATACACTTCCCACAACGCTTCTTCGAGTTGACGCAAACTATAATCATCATCATCGGGAAGACCGATAATGACACCATAGCTAATCATGGGAATGCCAGCTTGGACAATGGTTCGTAAAATTCGTTTATGTTGTTGCCAGGGAACCAACTTGGCATAGGATTCCCTGCCAAAAATGGGTCGTTCGGCAGGAATATAAGCAGCAAGGGTTCCTGTTGTTCCATTCCAATGATAGAGAGCGTTGATCACTTCTTCATCAGGGGTTAGGTCTTCCTTTTTTCCTCTGTTTCCCCGTCCGAGAGTCATTTTCCTCAGTTCCAAACCATTGGGCCAAAGAACGGTTAAATCCATTTCCCGCAACCCGTTCATAATTTCGAGTACTTCTTCTCGACCACCGGGAAAAATGACACGACCTAAAAATTGATCGGAAACACTAACTACCGATTTTGCTCCTGCTTGGCGCTGTATATCCAGCCATTCCAGAACCCGTTGAGGAGACATTCTGCGATACCCTGTACCGTAGGTAGGAGTTTGGCAAAAGTCACAGTGGCGATCGCAACCCATATCTGGAAAGATCGAACCAATGGGTAACAAATGCTCTGGGAATGGGTCCATCCAATATTGGTTGCCCAAGCATTGTTTAGCCACATCCAAAGATGGTAAGGGCCAGTCTTCGGGATGCAATGGTTTTTTACTCTTGCGATATTGAGTGCCATCAGCTAAGCTTACACCAGTTAGTTCCTCTTTGGAACCTTTTCCTAACAGATAATTAAACAGTGGCCAATTGGCAGCTCCCGATTTATCTTGAACCACAACAGCAGCACCGTTACGCAGATAAAATTCTGGGTCAGCAATTGGGTCAGAGCCACCGACAACCACAGGTCTCCCTTTACTTGCCAGGTGCTTCAAGAGTATTACGGCAATTTCACGGTATAATGTAAAGTTTATGGTAATACACCACACTGCACAACTCGCCGGATCCACCGTCTTGATATCAATACCGACGTAGTTCTTAGTCAGTTCGATGCCTCTCCAAGTAATTCGACCGTAATTTTCTTCGTAATCCCCATCGCGAAGATTAATAAATTTAGTCTGAAATCCTCCTGCTTGGAGATGCGATATTAAAACTTGCTTGCTAATAATTGGTTCATACTTCCGCAGAGAATAATAGTCGTTGCCATCTGGATCAGATAGCTTTAACTGGGGCAATTCAACTAATCCGATAGTCGAGTTTTTCTCTTGTGCAATTGTCATTGTAGTTTCCCAATGAATGGTGCTTTTGATGCCCTAGGATTTCTCTACTAAGCCCGGAACAAACTGCCTGTTACTCTTCCGATGGCAATTGAAAAAAATCATTCAGTGCTAGGGCAAAATCTGATCAAACTATAGTCTTGGGTATTGGCTTCCAGATTAGGAAGCTTCTCGGTACCTATACTGACACCGCCGTTTTTTCAGTATTCTTGGCTTCATCCGGCAACGTTCTGAACCGTTGAGGAACTTGCAGGTTTTTCGAGTCACCAACGCTAGCTAGGCGGAACTGCCAATCAGAGACTTGCTCGTAGCTGAGATGTTTGGTGTCAACACTCGCGGTCCAGAATCCTGCAAAAAGGGCTGGGTCGTCAAACCGCAGAAGACCGGATTTACGAATTATTTCGCCCTGTGCCGTTCCCAAGATCGGAGAAATCACAAAGGGACTGATTTGAAATACCATTGAAGGGTTAATCGCTTTGACTTCATCATAGATTTCCCAAAGCGCTTCCTCTAGCCGTAACATACTCTCATCGTCATCATCAGGAAGCCCAATGATCATGTGATATACGATCATGGGAATACCAGCTCGCACAACCGTTTTCACAATTCGTTTGTGTTGCTGCCAGGGCAGTAACTTGGCATAGGCTTCCCGTCCAAATACAGGACGCTCGGCAGGAAGACCACCAGCCAGAGTTCCCTTTTGCCCATCCCAATGATAGAGGGCGTTGATCAGTTCTTCATCGGGGGTCAAATCTGTGCTGTCATAGTTGCGCCCACGCCCTAGAGTCATCTTCCTTAGCTCCAGACCATTGGGCCAAAGAATGGTTAAATCCATTTCCCGCAACCCTTTCATAATATCGAGCACTTCTTGTCGCCCATCGGGGAAAATCACCCGCCCCAGGAATTGATCGGAAACGCTGACTACGGATTTTGCTCCTGCTTGACGCTGTATATCCAGCCACTCCAGCACCCGTTTAGGAGTCATTCTGCGATACCCCGTACCATAAGTGGGGGTTTGACAAAAGTCACAGTGGCGATCGCAACCTATATCTGGAAATATGGAACCAATGGGTTTTAAATGCTCGGGAAACGGATCCATCCAATATTGTGTTCCCAAGCACTGTCTCGCCACATCCAAAGATGGTAAGGGCCAGTCTTCGGGATGCAATGGTTTTTTACTGTTAGGATATTGAGTCCCGTCAGCTAAGACCACACCAGTGAGTGCTTCTTTGGGACCTTTTCCTAACAGATAATTAAATAAAGCCCAATTAGCAGCGCCGGATTTGTCCTTAACCACTACTGAAGCACCGTTGCGAAGGTATATTTGGGGGTCAGCAAAGGGATCGGAACCACCCACAACCACTGGCTTACCTTTACTGGCCAGGTGCTTTAGCACCATCATTGCTATTTCCCGGTATAGTGTGAAGTTAACTGTAATGCACCAAACTTCACAGCTTTCAGGATCGACACTCTCTATCTCAACACCAACATAATTCTTAGTCAGTTCAATGCCTTTCCAGGCTATCCGTCCGTAATTCTCTTGGTAATCCCCGTCTCTGAGGTTAATAAATTTAGTTTCAAAGCCTCCTGCTTCAAGACTGGATAGTAATATTTGTTTACTAACAATTGGTTCCCATTTGCGCAGGGAATAAAAATCGTTCCCATCGGGGTCAGATAGCTTAAGTTGAGGCAATTCAACTAGTCCAATGCATCCTGATGTTTTATCAGACATTCCAGCAGTCTCCTAAACGCAAAAGCTTATTAATTTTTTCTGTTTCTTTCTAGAGAGGGAGTGCTTAGGAGCTAAACTTTCCCATAAACACTTGCCCTAAATTTGGGGACTTCATGGCCAACAAAACCCATTACGGTCTGTATTTTGACATTACAGGCCGCTATAATAAGAATATAAGCTACAATTTACAGATATCCCAGAAATTTGTCAATAGTCACTGGAACTCAGACAATTATCTGAGTACACGGAGCGCTAGTTGATGATAGAGTCCCTTAGAAAAGTAACACACTTCACAGGTTGCCCATGGACTAAGCTTCCACTGTCAGCAGGGATAAGTATATGGACAAAAATAACCATAATTTATTAATTTTTGTAAAGTTCCCAAAATTCTCTCTACTTCCTCCTCCGTTCCCGTAGCGTGGCCGACAGCCTCAGTGCCTGCTCGCTATTTCAACAGTTACTTTTACTTGTGGCCGATTACTTAATTTCTAGCTCAAATTTTGGATCGAACGTAGCTAACCTTACTGGTTCACCCACAGAGTCATAAGGACTTTGTGGGTGCGATCGCTTAAAGCCTCTAGCTAAGTTGTGTTAATCGCCTTACACCATCTTCCGGGTCAAAATTTCTTCTAGCTCGCTTTCATAGAAAAATTTCGATTCACCAAAAGCAGGCTTCAAATCTCCTAACCAGGTTGCCTCAGGATCAAAACTGGCAAAGAAAGGTCGATTGCACCACTGAGGGTTACGAGCTTGTAAAAAAGACAAAACAAACACTTTCTCCCCTTGAATTTCGCTAATACCTTCAATTTTGACTTTTCCTGGTAAGGC
>NZ_JAAHHZ010000282.1:0-6046 GCF_010672005.1 Moorena sp. SIO4A5
TCTGGCATATATCGAGAATATCCTTAATGACCAAGACGCTTATGAAGCACAAATAAAGGGCATCGCCAGTTTCGTCTTTAGCGTATTTGATACTAATGGGGATGAGCAACTGGATTTGGAGGAATACAGACAATGGTATCGAAGCGCCGGACGTGATGAAAATTTTGCTAACGAGGTATTCAAACGGCTCAATTTAAAGGATGATGACTCCATTTCTAAAGAAAAACATATCGAGCTGCTCGATCAATTCTTCCGTAGTGAAGATCCAGAAGCACCTGGTAATTTTGTCTTTGGTAAAGGGTAGATAGAACTGCGTGCATCTCATTTTTGTAAGTGAGATGCACCTCCCTACTCCCAGATCCGCTGTTCCCTTTGCTAAAGCAATTTTCCCCTTTTTACTACTCCCTAAATTCCCAATTTCCAATTCATAATCATGCAGGTGCCAACTAGTTCCTTCGACAAAATCAGTCCCACAGCTTTACTAGTGGCTTATGCCAGACAGTTTACCGATATTCCTTATTCCCAAGAATTGGCACAATTGGTTAATGCTCAAGCTTTCGTGGAGCAGTTACAAAAACAACAGTCCGATAAATCCTTTGAAGTAGCAGTTTTATTTGAAGGTCGGTATAAAGCTATCAATCAAGTGATGGCTCAATTTCAAACAACTCAAATCCTTGAACTAGCCTCCGGCTTGGTGCCACGGGGCATGGTAATGTCTGGTGACCCTTCTACAACTTTTATCGAGAGTGATTTACCAGGGATGATAACGGGCAAACAGCAACTGGTGAAACAGCTAGTTGGCGTACGCTCAAACTTGCACTTTGTTGGGATTGATGCCACTAGTCAACCCAGCCAATTCCCTCTCGATGTAGATTATCTAGATTCCCAAAAGCCCATTACTGTAGTATGCGAGGGACTACTGCTGTACCTGACATTTAATCAAAAACAGCGGTTGTTTGCTAATGTCCGGGAGTTGCTTCAGGTTTATGGTGGTGTGTGGATAACCCCTGATTTAATCACAAAAGAATATTTGAGTAGGGTACGGGGAAATAGCCCAGCTTGGCAAAAATTGAGCCAGACAGTCAGAGGGATGACAGCCACCTCAGACACAGATACTATCTTTGACAATTTCGATCAGGTTAGGCAGTTTTTAACGGAGCAAGGGTTTCAGCTTCAGGAATATAGTATGCTCAATGTATTAGACCAAGTAACTTGCTTGCAACCCTTGGGGATTAATCCTGCTGTTGCTGAATCTATACTCGCGGATTCATTTGTGTTTGTGCTTACTCCCGATATCGGAAGTTAAATAAGCGCGTTGATCGCAGTAATCAGGTACAGTATTATTTGAGGCTGATTCCCTGAAAACCATCTTGACTATTGCCAATAGCCATGCATGCCTTTTGCCTTAAAAGGATAAGCTTTGTCATCATCAGTATGAAAATGCTATACCAGGGTTGGCTTCAAGGATCACAACTGGAGACTCCATCGGTAAAATTCGCTGCAACTTGAAGTCAGACTGAGCCAAAAGTCTGCTAAACTCTAGCTCAGTCCGTTCTTTACCTCCTAAAGATACCATCATTGATATGTCAAACCATTTGGCAGGGTGGAAATCATTACCGGCAGGGAGCATTTCGAGAATGAGAAGCTTACCATGTGGTGTGATGGCTTTTCGGCAACAACGTAACAGTTCTGTTGCCTGCTCGTCGCTCCAGTTGTGCAGAATATGCTTCATTAGGTAAATATCATGACCAGCTGGGATCGATTCAAAAAAGCTACCTGTCACCAGATCGCATCGCTTGCTCACACCTTTTTCTGCTAGAAACCGCAGCGCTCCTTCAAAGATAGATCCAAAACAGATGAAGCTCCATTCTAATCAATATCAAACTTGAGCCCAGAAGCCTTCATTCGTTCAGCATATAAAGCATCGAACTGTTCATTTTGAGCAACTGTGAATTTTTCTTTCCACGAACCTATCACACCTTTTCGGAAAAAACTGCTGGGTTTCAAGAACTCGTGCATATTACTAAACTTATCATCCTTCATGTTTTTGAAAGATGTTTTATCCTTGATTTGATTAATTAGTTCAGGGGATAAGGGATATCCTAAGAAATCTGCGATTTTTTTGATCTCAGCATCAAACTCTTTTTTCAGATCTTCATATTTCAGAAATAGAATATTCTCAGCATTTCGATGCTCCCACCAACTCAGGACATGTTTGAACCAATCACCCCGTTGAACTTTTCCTTCCATAAACATCTCAAACCAATGTTCCCACGGCCCTGAATAATTACCTGCCCATGCTCTATCACTCTCGAAATAATAATAGGACACGACAACATCTTTAGGGTTCCTGGCAATATAGATGTATTTACATGGATTCTTGACTGGATTACCACCGACTGCCATTTGATAAGGCATATGACTCTTAAATATTCTCGGTGAAGGAAAGGCTTCCAGCTCACTTCTGCTCCGTGGATAAGGCCAAGAACTCGCCACCCAATGAAGGCTATCTCGTAAAGTTTTATCAGAAGGAATTTCTCCTTGCTGGACAATCAACAGAAGGATATAAGATAACCAAGATGAACCGGACTTTGGATATGAGATGAAACAGACATCTTCAGGACGAGTTTCTAGCGTTCGGGACAAATTGTATCTATCAGGCGTGGTATAAGGTGGAACGACAAGACCATCCAGAATGCGATATTTGTACCCATATTCTCCCACCTGTATGTCGTCAAGTATTTCAGCATGTAATTGATCTTCGTATCCAGCTATTTTTACAGTTGTCGTTGATTGTATCTCATTCATAACTTTGTCCATTCTGGCCGTAAAGATCCTAGAATAATTATTCTATAGCAATATGATTTGATTTATTCCGCTCCTGAGCGGGTTAATTAATTAATGAATGCTTCCTACACCACGAGAACGCAGGTGGGGGTGTCCGTCTTAGTTACAAGGTTTTATCCGAAGCGACAGGCGGCATTCTCGCGCCTGTTGCCAGGACTTTTGCGCTTACTATTCCCCCAAGTCGTTGTCTTGATGCAGTCGCTCATGGTTTTGGGTCTGTGTGCGGAACCTGCGTCCGCACCTTGTAAGCCCCGTGGAAACCACGGCAGTTGCTCATGGGGGGAACCACGGCAGTCGCTCATGGGGGAAACCCCCAAGACCGCGCTGCCTCCCCAAGACCGCACTGCCTCCCCAAGACCGCGCTGCATCGCTTCCGCTATGGGGCTTGTATTTAGAAACTTTTACCTAGAGTCTGACGTTTATGAACCGACTAGACAGGAAAAACAGGTTTGATGCCCTATCGTGAGAGGTCGTGCCTCTAGGTTGCTCAGAATCTTGTTCTGCCCTTTGCCGTACCACTCAACATAAATCAATTATATCACAATTTGCCGCTCAAAGACCCCCACCTGCGTTCTCGTGGTGGGGGAATGCGTCGCTCATTTTTGTTCAATTAGGTCTTAGGAGACGCGCAGAAATAACTTACCAATTGAGAAGTTAGAAATAATTCCATTGCTGGTAAATTGGATTATGAAGAGATTTTTAGATGGTTGGGGTTTTGAGCGGGGGATGGGGTATCACTTAGTTCAACCACCATCAATAGTATTAGTGCGCTCGTTAAGTCAAATCATGGAGATGTCAATCATCGAGTCGCTCAGAATCAAGTTTGAGGCATTAGTTCCTTACATGAATGAAAAGCTGAGACGATTGTGGGCAGCATCGGAAGCAGTGGCACTAGGTGAAGATGGAATAGAGCTGGTAGTCTTTGCCACAGGCATTGGTGCCAAAACAGTCAAAGAAGGTATCAAAGAGCTACAGGAACCGTTGAGTAGTGTGGCGATTGTTGCTCCATCAACTAGGCTCAGAAAACCTGGAGGAGGCAGAAAGAGCTATGATACTATCTTTGACAATTTCGATCAGGTTAGGCAGTTTTTAACGGAGCAAGGCTTTCAGCTTCAGGGGTATAGTATGCTCAATGTATTAGACCAACTAACTTGCTTGCAACCCTTGGGGATTAATCCTACTGTTGCTGAATCTATACTCGCGGATTCATTTGTCTTTGCGCTTACTCCCAACATCGGAGGTTAAATTGTATGTTAGATTGCATCGTGATTGGAGCAGGGCCAGCCGGTATAGTTACTACCAAAGAATTACTAGAGCAAGGAGTAGGCGAGGTAGTATGTTTAGAGCAAGCAGAGGATTTGGGCGGGGTTTATGCCCATGCCTACGACAGTTTAGTGCTGACTAGTTCTTGCGCATTTAGTATGTTTTCTGACTTCTGGATAGGTGATGGTAATCAGCACAAATTCTGGACAAAGAACGAAGCGGTTGACTATTGGAAGAGCTATGGCAAACATTTTGGTGTTTTAGAGAAAATTCGTTTCAACTCCAAAGTTGTAGCAGTCACTCCCGAAGACAATCAAGGGTGGAAAGTTCAACTAGCATCTGGAGAGATTTTGCACTCAAAACGGGTAGCTTTGGCAATTGGTAACAACAGTATCTCAAATTATCCAGAGTGGAAAGACTTATTAACTGAAGTGGAGTTTTCCCATTCCAAGGAATATCGTAATGCCGATAACTTTGTGGGCAAAACCGTATTAGTAGTTGGGGGAGGTGAGTCAGCTTCAGACATAGCCCTAGAACTATCTGGTGTCGCCAACAAGTGCTGGATCAGCCTTCGCAATTCAGCTGGGTGGATAATACCCAGGAAGAGAGGTGACTATGCTGCCGATACTGCTAGCCATCGCGGTGTATACGGTCTACCAAGGGACTATGGAGATACTTTGACCCAATTGCTCTTTAAAAAGTGGTTGAGCCAAAATGATCCAACTTACGACATGGCAGTTAAACTTAATCAGAAGGTTAAGGCTAAAAAAGGGGTCTGGGGGACATACGCAACTAAAAATATCTCCTTACCCAAGGCAATTGTCTATCACGGCTGTCAAGTGGTCGGCGAAATAGTGAAGGTAAAAGATGGTGGCAGAACATTGATAGCGGCTGATGGAGAAACCCTTGAAAACGTGGATGCGGTAGTATTTTGTACGGGCTACAAAAACTATGTGTCTTTCCTGCCTAAGCACTTGAGAAAAACTGACCCCCGGAGTCTTTACAAACATATCTTTCATGCCTTGTATCGGGATAAAATCGCTTGGATTGGCTGGGCACGTCCAGCCATTGGCAGTCAGTTTCCTCTTACGGAAATGCAAGCGAGATTTTTTGCCTTGATTTGCACTGGGGAACGAACTCTTCCCGCTTCTGAGGAAATGGAGCAGGTGGCATCTATTGATAAAGCCAAATATTTACAACAGTTTGAACATAATGCCACTCGCATCCGAAGCTTGCTTGATTATCATATATACATCGACGAGCTAGCTGATTTAATCGGGTGCAAACCGCCCTTGTGGAAATACTTTTTATTACATCCTCGGCTCTGGTTTACCATCGTATATGGTCCGACCCAAGGTACTCAGTTTCGTTTACGAGGACCAGGCCAAAAGAAAGCCTTGGCTCAAGAGCTGATCAAGAAGTTACCAGTGATTCCATTCAATAATCACGTTATCAAAGCTGGTCTAAGAGGTCGTGTGATTTATGGGTTCAAGGCTCTAGTTAAGGGGTTGTTGAATCCGCTCTATTTTGCTAGGAATTTGGCCAAAAACAAAGCTCAATCAGCCTAAGCATTCAGCGGTCAGCAGTCAGCGGTCAGCGGTCAGCTTAAAATAAACCTCTTTAGGGAGAATTTAATAGTTCGAGGTAAGCTATCAGCTATCAGCTGATAGCTGATAGCTTACTTCCCAGGTAGCAGCCAGATCGATCTGATTGAAGATAGAAAACAGCTGATAGCTGTTCGCGTAGCGTGCGCGTAGCGCTTAAGCTGACGGCTGACGGCTGACAGCTGACGTAGGGAGTAAACCCTAGAGTCAAGTTTTGTATCATTTAAGTTAACTCTGCTAACTTAATCCTCTTGAATGCCATGACTGACAATGTTCTTGACGTCCGTAATCTGAAAGTCCAATTCCAAACCGATGTAAAACAGGTCACAGCC
>NZ_JAAHHZ010000283.1:0-6031 GCF_010672005.1 Moorena sp. SIO4A5
ATTGGGTTAGTTGAACTTGGCTATCATATCATTTATTATTGATTTTTTATCCACAAACCCATCAGCCATCTTTGGCTACCAACTCTGATGAATTGGCAAGGTGAAATAGAATCTTGAGCCAACACCAGACTCGGATTCGACCCAAATATTTCCACCGTGACACTGGACGATTTTCTGACAAATGGCTAAACCAATCCCGGTACCGGGATACTTGCTCCTACCATGTAGTCGTTGGAATATGGAAAAAATTCGTTCAGCATACTTGGTTGGAATACCAATACCATTATCTCGAACCCCTATTAACCATTTGGATTCCTGCAACTGAGCTTCAATGTGAATCTCAGGAGTTGCCTCGGAACGGAATTTGATGCCATTACTGATTAGATTCTGGAACAATTCCACCATGTGTTGGGGATTAGCTGAGATAGTTGGCAGTGGATCATGGGTGATGACAGCATGATTTTCTTTAATGGTAACACTCAAGTTTTCAAGAACCTGTTCAAGCACTTCAGCGATATCTGTGGGTTCAAAGGTCAGTTCAGACCGACCCAAACGGGAGTAGGCGAGCAGATCTTTAATCAGACTCTGCATGCGGAAAACACCATCAACAATGTAAGCCATGTATTTGTCTGCTTCGTGATCCAATTTCCCCTGGTACTCTTCCACCAGCAATTCTGTGAAACTCTTGACCTTCCGCAGGGGTTCTTGTAAATCGTGGGAAGCCACATAAGCAAACTGTTCCAGTTCTCGGTTAGAGTTCTGTAACTGCTCAATCCACCTTGAAAATTCTGTATTGGTTATGCGATCGCTAATCCCGCAGCTAAACCCCAAGACAAATTCTACTGAACCATCACTGGCCAACTCTGGCACCAGAAAGGATTGATAAAACTGTCGCCCATTCTCTTTGATCCACTGGAATTCAATGCTCTTTTCTTGACCTGTAGCAAACACCTTTTCCATGGCTCTATCCCATAAATGGATAAAGTCTTCTGGCATCTGCAGGTCACGATGGGTTTTGCCGATCAATTCTGACTGGGCGATCCCAATGGCCTTGGACAGGGACGGATTAGCATAGACATAACGAAATTCCCGGTCAAATACCCCTATACACTCGGGAGAATTGTCCACTAGGGACTGAAACAGGTATTCCCGAGAGCTTAGAGATGGTTTTGCTGGTATGCGATCGCTTTTTTGAAGGGTCATTCTTTTGGCAGACAAGTCGGACAAGGAACAATCAATCAAACCTTCCTTGTAGAGACGTTGCAGACAACATCCCTACAAACCAGAACGATTTAACCGGACACGATATCAATTTTAGCTTTGTCCTCTACACTGGCAGCAACTGGTTCGGGTGCTCAATTGTGATCAATCCGATGCTACCGGAATTGATATTACCCATTACCCATTATCGGATCCTGGATATCATGATTATTCAACCAGATTTGATCAGGACTTAGGCACCAAGACCCTTAAAACCCGGTTTCTGGCTATAAATCAAAGGCTCAAATTGCTGTAATTTTTTTTAAGAAACCGGGTTGGCGGCGTAAGTCCTGTTGATCTTAGATGTCTGTTAAATAAGCATGTTTCAAACTACTCGCCGACGCCTTGCTCTGTGGTACACTACCGTCACAGCAGTCTTACTGTTACTATTTGCAACTGGTGTCTATCTTTATGTCCGCCACACCCTGATTGAACGGGTTGATGACACCCTCAAACATGTCGTAGAAGTGGTAGAGCGATCACTGGTGATTCAACCTGTGGATCATGGCGAGATGCCCTATCAATTCAACATTGAAGCCAGTTTTCGAGACAATAGTGATCGGGTAGAAGATGACCACATTGACCTGGAGTGGTTTAGTCCGAAGGGGGATTTGCTTTGGTCAACCTTCTCAGAACCCTTAACTATTCCCTTAAAGACCAACACCACTAGGGCAACAGTTCATTTATCAGCAGAGCATCTCCTGCGACAGTTAACCCAACCGGTGGAAATCGAAGATTATATCTTAGGTTATTTACGGGTGAGCCACCCATGGTTTGAAGTCACCAAACCCAGCCACCAACTGATATTTGATCTGACTCTAGGTACAGTGGTGATGATTATCTCTACTGGTGCTATTGGTTGGTTACTATCTGGTATGGCTATGAAGCCAGTAAGAGAGTCCTACCAACGGCTTAAACAATTCACTGCTGATGCTTCCCACGAACTGAGAAACCCAATTGCTACGATTCAGACTAACGTGCAAGTTGCTCTGGGGGATCCCGATTTGGCATCTGAGTTGCAACGGCACCAACTCGAAGTGATAGAGCGATTAACCCAGCGCTTAGGAAAACTGGTCAATGACCTGCTGTTTTTGGCTCGTGCTGATAGCGGTATGGTAAAACCCCAGTGGCAATTAGTCCACCTAGATGCTTTGCTAATGGAAGTGATCGAGGAGCAACAACTGATTGCTACAGACAAAGGTATTTCCCTGTACTTGATTGAAATCCCCAATCCCGATCATGGACAGAGCACAGAGCAGACAGAGCAGACAGAGGAAGAGATGGGGGCTGGTGAGGTATTTCTGCCACCCTGCCCTAGTAAGGAATTCCAAAATCCAACATTCGACGAAGATGCCTTTACCTTTGAGGGGGATTGGAATCAATTGGTACGTTTATTTACCAATCTAGTGAATAATGCTGTGCAATACACACCCGCCTCTACCAAAACTCCAGGGGAAGCATTTATTCAAGTGGAATTACAACAGTTAGAACCTCCCAGCAAACGTAGGCCAACAAACCTGCAATTCCTCACTGGTAGTCCCTCATGGGGGGGACTGCCAAGACCGCGCTACCTCCTTCAAGTTAAGGTAACTGATTCCGGTCAAGGCATCTGTGCATCAGCATTACCTCACATTTTTGATCGCTTTTATCGAGCTGATCCAGCTAGACCCTATGATACAGCAAAAGGAGCTGGGCTAGGTTTAGCGATCGCTAAAACAATAGTTGAGAATCACCACGGTCAAATCAAAGTTGAAAGCACTCTCAACCAAGGCACAACGTTTACGGTTACAATACCCGTTTTTAGAAAAAACAACACTGAAAGCCCTGTCGAAAGCGAGCACGTATGAAAGCAAAAATATTTTGTCTTATCATATGTCGCGGTTTCGGTCAGGGGGAGTTTCGCGCTATAGTTGAAAATAAGCTCAACTAGCTCCAAAACAGGACATAAAAGACATCACTTAATAGGTGAGGTGGTTATGGTTGCTTCTTATCACAGAGAGTACATGACTCCCGAAGCTTATCTAGACTGGGAGGAAAAGCAAGAACTCAACTATGAATACATCGACGGCGAAGTCTATGCTATGACTGGGGGAACTATTCCCCATGGAACCATTGCTCTGAATCTTGCGACTGCCTTAAAAAGCCATTTGGGGGGAGGTTCGTGTCGTCCTTTTATCTTTAGTGTCAAAGTGGGTGTATCGGAAAAAGGCCCCTTTCACTACCCCGATGTCATGGTAACCTGCGACCAACGAGACAGCAATGCCCTCAAAGTCATTTATCATCCCTGTCTGATTGCAGAAGTCCTCTCTCCCTCCACTGAAGCCTTTGATCGAGGTCGCAAATTTGCTAACTATCGCCGTATCAAAACCTTACAAGAATACCTTTTGATTGATACTCAACAGATCACTATCGAGTGCTTCCGGCGCAATCCACAAGGCAAATGGGAACTCAATCCCTACACAGAAGGAGAAGAAATTCACTTGACCAGCATTGATTTTAGTTGTCCCATCTCCTTAATTTATGAGAATGTTACAGTCTAGTTACTGTATAGTAGTGAGTGCTTAAGGGCTGAGTTTTTATATAAACGTACTACCAAAATTCAATAATTTGCTCCAATTGGATTAATTAGTACTAATTAGTACGTCCACCATCAGGATTTCCAGTAGTAGCAAATTCCGGGTAAATGATCTATTAGCAATCACTAATATCTAAGAATTAATATCTAATATCTAATATCTAAGACTATCATGCTATCATAGCTAATAGCTAATACCTAATTCTGTGAGAAAGGCATTGAATGTCTCTTGATCAGGCAAAGAAGGCTGAGCCCCAGCCTTAGTCACAGCAAGCGCCCCAGCTGCAGCTCCCCATACTACCGCTTGCCGCAACGGTAACCCTTTGGCTATTGCCACAGCCATTGCACCATTAAACGCATCTCCAGCCGCCACGGTATCCACAGCCTCAACAGAAAAAGCGGGGACGAAGAACGATTCAGAACCAGTGGCACAGAAAACCCCCTGCTCCCCTAAGGTCACAATCACCGTATCCACACCTCGTTGCAACAGTACTTCCGATGCGTTCTTGGCTGACTCTATGGTATCGACAGGAAAATCCACTAGTACAGAGGCTTCCAACTGATTCGGTGTCATAATATCCACCATGCCATACAGTTCCTCTGGCAACTCCTGAGCTGGTGCTGGGTCAAGAATCACTGGACAACCCACTTTCTGAGCTGCCGCTGCTGCTAAGAGCACCACGGACATGGGAATCTCCAACTGTATCAATAAAACAGCGGCTCCTGGCAACAAACTACTGAGGCGTTCCAGATCAGTTTCATTAACATGCCCATTAGCACCAGCCACGAAAATAATGGTATTCTCCCCAGCCTCATCCACCGAAATCACTGCAATCCCAGAACTCACCCCCTCCTCAACCAAAACACTATCAGTGTCAACACCGGTTACGCCTAGACTGTGGCCTAGCTGAGTTCCAAAATCATCACTACCAACGCGCCCCACCATTTTAGTGGGGATACCCAACCGTGCCACCGCCACAGCTTGATTTGCCCCTTTCCCACCAGGGGCAGTAAAAAATTCATGGCCTTGTAGTGTTTCACCTGGAACTGGTAACCGGGGAGTTTTGGCTACCAAATCCATATTGATACTGCCGAAAACAATAACTGGTTTCATCGTTAACAGAATTAAAAGTTAGCAAGTTGAAAGTTTAAAAGAGTTACAAGGCAAGGAAGCTTAAGTTGTTCGCGTAGCGTGGCCATAGGCCAAGGTTGAACCTTTTAACCTTAAACATTATAACCTGACAACCTTCAAAATTAATGGTGACAAAAACCAGAATTGGTTTCATATTTAGTTGAATAGAGTTACCTTTAACAGAGTTAGAATTTATTTAGTAAGTTTAAAGTTGAAGGTTCAAACGTTGGCCAATAGGCCACGCTACCCGAACAAGCTGCCAATCTGCCAACCTGCCAACCTGCCAACCTGCCAACCTTGGCCAATAGGCCACGCGTGCGCGTTCAACCTGCCAACCTGCCAACCTGCCAACCTGCCAACCTGCCAACCTGCCAACCTGCCAACCTACCAACCTACCCTACACCGAATACGGGGCGAAGAACCTTCTAACCTTTGAACCTTCAACTAATGCATCTTGCATCTATAAAGCTGGGTTCAAACCAAGTAGCTTGAGCAACCGCTCAATGTCGAAATATTCATTCATCATCTGTTGCATACACTCCACCTTAATTGCTTCATGGAGATGTACTTGACCAAAAGAATTGTCAATAATCTCAACAGTAGTTAGGGTGTCTAAATCAACGGAAAGTACTGGAATTTCAAACTCTTCAGCACGTCTGAGAATAACCGATTGAGGCTGAACTTGACCGGTGAGGATTAAACAGTGGGTTGAGGTTTCTAGAGCAGCCATCTGAAGGTCTGGGCGATCCCCTCCCGTCACCACCGCCATATTAACGCCCTTGCGTAGATACTTCAGAGCAGCATTGACATTCATCGCCCCAATGGTCAAGGTTTCCACCATCAAATCCAAACGGTCAGGGCAGCATAGCACTTTAGCTTGCAACTGATCTACTAGTTCCCGAACACTAACACTGCGCAACAGATTATTTCTAGGCAGCATTCCCAATACTGGGATTTCTTGCCGTTCCAGAAACGGTTTCAATGTTGTTTTTACCCTTGATAGCTTGTCTTGGGGAATATCATTAATTAAAACTCCCAGTAAGCTTTCTCCCAGACGTTGCTTA
>NZ_JAAHHZ010000284.1:0-6007 GCF_010672005.1 Moorena sp. SIO4A5
GTTAATTTCATAACAGGTCGATTGGTAGTGTTGGCCTTTGCTAGCACCTTTGATTTGCTTGGTTGCTTCACCTTAGGGATGCTGGCAATCATCTCAGCTGGCGGTTTTTTGGGTACCTTCACTGGAGCTGGCTCCACGGTTTCCCATGGCATTTTGATCAAATCACTGCCAAGGGAGCGAGCCACAATTCGCTCTATCGGTAGTGTTTTAATGGGTAGTGTTTTAATCGGTACTGTTTTAACGATATCTGCCGGACTAACCGTTACCCTAGGAAGGGGTGGAGGCAGGGGGGGTGGTTTAATCGTTGCAACGGTTTGTTGGCTCAGGCTTTGTCTGCTAAGGGCTGGTGGGGTTGCCTGGGACTTACCTAGGTCTAACTGAGATGGAGTCAGGGAAAACTCTCCCTTAGGAAACCGTTGTGGTCTACTAATGGTTTGTGACTCTTGGGGATTGGTATCGTTTTTTCCGAGATTGCCGAGATTTCCGAGATTTAATAAACTGACCTTTGTTGATTGATCAGCAGAAATCAGTTGGATAATAGGATGATCGTTGTAATTCCAATTATTACTCAGCCCATACCCTATACAATAGCTAGCGGCGGCTGACACGGGAATCAGTACTAAGGCTTTAAACATGGGATTATTTGATGGATTTCAACAAATTCCAATATAGGGAGTAGGGAGTAGGGAGTCGGGAGTCGGGAATCGGGAATCGGGAATCGGGAGTCGGGAATCGGGACAGCCCCCCGAGGGAGGATACGGGCAAGATGCCCGTTCCACCAAGATGCCTGTTCCACCAAGATGCCCGTTCCACCAAGATGCCTGTTCCACCAAGATGCCCGTTCCACCAAGATGCCCGTTCCACCAAGATGCCCGTTCCACAGGTGCGACCCGAACGCACCCCGCATCGGCTTTGCCGAAAGGTGCGACCCAAGGGCGCGAGCAATCCCTCGCGCCCTTGGAGGCGCGCACCGCTACGCGAATTTAATTCTTAATGGGTCAAGGGTACCTAAAAGATGCCCGTTCCACCCACCAGGTCAAAGAGCTTTTAGGAGATGCAGCTGTTAGTTTTGTCTTAGCAATAATAGACTTCGCGGCAGTTGTCGGGAACAGGGAACAGCGGATATGGGAACAGTGGACAATAATTGAGACAAACACTATCAGAAAACTACTTTTGCAAGAGGTCTAATGTTGAACTGTTACCAATAGTTTTTGAACATTCAACACTATTTATAGTTACTTTATAGTTACTTTATAGTTACTTTATAGTTACTTTAAGCTGTTCACCATTTAGATTAGGATACCTAAATTTGTCAAAGGAAACAGGCAACAGGGAATGGGGAATAACCAATTTAAATGCCGATCAGCTTATAGTTACTACTTATATAGCAATTCTCGTATTAATCAGGTACACACACCGATTTTTTACTTCTTTGCTGATCCGTTAGCGTTCGCGCAGCGTGGCCCACGGCCTCAGTCCCTAAAACCCCCCGACAGGGAACTAACTTAATAGACTAAGTTAATAGACCTCTATCCTTAATACTGGTCTTGGGGTAGTTATCAGGATTATTCCCTACAGGATTCTTCTGAAGTAGGGAATAGGGAATAGGGAGTAGGGAGTAGGGAATAGGGAGTAGGGAGTAGGGAACAGGGAATAGGGAGCAGGGAACAGGGAATAGGGAATAGGGAATAGGGAAAAATTCTGTTTACCTCAGGTGCGACTTGTGGCGAATTAAATTCGCCAAGGTCAAGGGCATCTAATAGTTAGGAAAAACGCTGTAAGAGAATAAACGTTATTCCTACAGTCACTAACTAATCGCCTCCGAATGGGTCAAGCGAACCTAATAGTTATGAAAAACGCTGTATAGCAATTTTCATGACGAGTAAGCGAAATTGCTGATTTTTTTAAGGCAAAAGGCAAAAGGCATGCATGCTAGAGCGATGCATTCCTGCTCCGTTGGCGTTTGGCCGTAGGCCACGCTAGGCTAACGCGCAGGGTTGGGCAAAGCCCTAAAGCGTGGCCTACGGCCTTAGTCCCTACTCCCTACTCCCTTTTTTTTATTTGATAGCGTTCAAATAAATATAGTGTTTTCCATACTTATGAGATATATTCAAGTTTGTTACCCCGACTCCTGACTCCTGACTCCCTACTCCCTACTCCCTAAAATTAAGTAATTTTTACCTCCACTAATTTATAAATTAAACATATATTAATTCCATCAATAATAATAACTTTTTAAAAAATATTTTGAAATTAAATAAATACAAAAATGAAATTATTCCTGATGTTATATTCAAGGTTAGTAGAAGTGATACGAGAACTAAATCGAGTTGATTATTGATCAGCTAATAAGAGAAAAACTCTTGCTAGAGTCACTAACTAATTGGCTCCGAGTTATTAACAGGTTTTGAGTGCATCTTACGTTAATTCCTGCATCATTTTTCTGGGAGTACGCTACACCACACCTATATTATTCAAACGTTACGGACTGACACTCAACTTCAGAGTCAGCTTAAGGCATGATTCACATTTCCAAGCTTGCAACCTACAGTTTTTCGGTGTTAACTCCCTGGTTTATTGGGGGTCAAGCTCCAGCAACTGCGGCAGTCGCTCATGGGGGAAACCCCCAAGACCGCGCTGCCTATAATTCATACTCTAACTACAAGGATTTAGGAACCTCTGTTTCTACTGTTAATCCTACTGTTAAGAGTCCATCGGTAAAGGTACTGCTGGGAGCAACTCCTGTGGGGCTCAGTACTACTAACCGTGAGATTAAAACTAGTCCAGAACCAGTTCACCACCTCGGTGCCATCTCTAAGGTCGCTACTCCAGTGTTAGGAGCTGCTGGTAATCACGTTAATTATCCAGTTAATTATCCAGTTAACTATCCAGTTAACTCAGTTCCCAAGGTAACCACTGAAACTGGTATAACTCCAGGAAGATTAACCTCTACTAAAAACGGTTTTTCTAGTTCATGGTTAGGGTCTACTTCAGCCTTGACTGGAAATTCTAGAACCAGTGGTACTCAGGTTACTCCAGGCTATGGATCATCCTATACATCGTATCAGCCAGTATCGAGCACACTAGTGTCTCAATCTAGTGACGGTAGTGACGCTAGTGACACCACTGACTCCTCTGAATCTCCAAACCCTTCTCCAATTCCGCAATCAATTCAAGAGAAACTTCGCGAGTACAGAGAAAAACTAGAGTCTTACCAAGTAGCGGCTGAGTTAGAAAAGCTCCCTTCAGTTTCTCCGGGGTTTAGCCTTTCCAATCCCTCCGGATTTGGGGCTGACAAGTACAACGGTTTTGTAGGGTTTAGTTTTCAATCTCGTACGCGCTATAGCGGTGGTAGCGGTGGTTTGCTCGGAGGTGGTATGGATGGAACCTTAGGATTTGGCTTTGGTCTTGGGGATGCGACCGACTCAGTGGGAGTACAGTTGTCCTATACAGTGGCTAGTTTTGGTGGTAGCCGACCCTTTGGGAGTGGAGGTGTTAATGCCAAAATACACACTCAATTTGATCCGGGATGGGCTGTTGCTTTAGGAGGAGAAGGAATCATTAACGTGGGACGATTACCAGAAGGTAGTCCAACTGAATTTAATGATTTCGAGAATACCTACTACGGAGCAGTGACCAAGGTGCTTCCCCTCAGACCTGACCCTCGTGACCCTTTTGGTCTGGCAGTAGTCACTGTCGGGGCTGGTACAGGTCGGTTTCGCAGTGAAGAACAGATTAATAATCAGGAAAACGGTATTGGTGTCTTTGGTACTGTAGGTGTGGGAGTGCTCCCGTGGGTAAGTTTAATTACGGAGTGGACGGGACAAGATTTAGCCATCGGTGCATCCATCGTCCCGTTTAAAAATATCCCTCTGACAATTACTCCCGCCGTAAGAGATATTGTTGGTGCAGGGGACGG
Organism: Moorena sp. SIO4A5; assembly: GCF_010672005.1. NCBI lineage: Bacteria > Bacillati > Cyanobacteriota > Cyanophyceae > Coleofasciculales > Coleofasciculaceae > Moorena > Moorena sp. SIO4A5. The sequence goes on from NZ_JAAHHZ010000284.1 coordinate 3,920, forward strand.
AGCCCGTTTTGTTGTGGGTGTTGGTGGCTCAGTAGGGGATGTGATCTCTCTGTTGGATCTGATCTTCTAAAATTCCGGTTTAGGTCTCAACTGCCGTTAAGGCAAGCTAACAGGTTACACCGAGGTAAATTCACAGAGGTAAATCATGAAACTCATGCCCTCAATTAAAACTAAAACTGCCAGCGTTGTGGCAATCACTGCTTTGGCGGTGGCATCCACTTCAGTTTTGCCTGCCCAGGCTCAACATAATAATTCAGATTCTACCGGGACGAATGCGTCAGACAATACAGGTCTAATCGCACGCATTATCAAGTTTAGCATTCGCAAGCAAATCCGCGAGCAAATCCGCCAAGGAGTTGAAAAAGGAGTCCACGAGTATACTCATTTTTACGACAATGCTCAACGGCTTTTCGGGGAGATAGAAGCTTGTGCGGCGTCTAATTGTCCAGAGATGGGCAACTTACTAACCGAAGCTGCTCAGGTTGTCGAAGGCCTTCCCGAGCCACCGAACGTAAATTACTAAATCTTAGTTCTTAGAGCTGGTAATTTTTACGCCATTGCACCATGGTTTCCTCTGGATATTATGTAGTTGCCTTCATTGTTGCCGCTTTAATTGTTTTGAATACTATTCCGATAGTTAAAGCGGCTGCCATCAAGTATCAGTACACGGATTTACCAGCCGAGCGTAAAGTGCATCGACAACCAATGGTGCGTTTAGGGGGAATTTCTATTGCTGCTGGCACCTTACTGGCTCTGTTTTTAGTATGGAGTCTAGGAGGGTTGGCTGATTTTCCCCCTGGCGTTTCTTCAGAGGTTTGGGCAGTTGTTCTCGGCAGTTTCTGCTTTTTCTTGATTGGCGTCACCGACGATTTGGTGACTTTATCGCCCTTAACGCGCTTGTTACTGCAAGCGGCAGTGGCTAGTGTCGCTTGGGAAATGGGGCTGGAGATTAGCGTTGTTAGTCTTCCAGGAATGGGAATAATCGACTTAGGATGGCTGAGCTTACCCCTTACGGTCTTTTGGCTAACAGGGGTTGTCAACGCCATAAATTGGATTGATGGACTGGATGGCTTGGCTTCAGGAGTGGCTGGTCTTGCTGGGGTGATGATTTTTCTCCTCAGTTTGTTCATGGGGGAAACCGAGGCCGCACTAATTAGCGCGGCATTAGTGGGGAGTTTATTAGGATTTTTGTACTATAACTTCAATCCAGCCCAAATTTTTATGGGAGATGGTGGCTCCTACTTCATCGGTTTCACCATCGCTAGCCTAAGTGTGATGGGATTGGTGAAGGCGGCAGTGGCTACCACAGTGCTCTTACCTTTGCTGGTCTTGGCTGTACCCCTTTTAGATATGTCTGCGGTGATTACCCTGAGATTATATAACGGTAGCTCACCGTTCCAGGCGGATCAACGGCATCTCCATCATCGTTTATTAAAAGCAGGTTTGTCTCATCGACTAACGGTGTTACTGATTTACGCCCTGACCTTATGGGTTGGCAGTTTAACTTTAGTCTGTGTTGAGTTTCCTCACAGTCCGGTAATTGTCGGTAGTACAACGATTTTACTGGGATTGGTAATTTGGAGAGCATGGGAGTCTGTTGATGGCTCTTCAATGAAAGAGGGAGTGGGGAGTAGGGAGTAGGGAGCAGGGAGCAGGGAGCAGGGAGCAGGGAGCAGGGGGTGGGGATCCCCCCTAACCCCCCTTAGTAAGGGGGGAATAGCGCTGAGAAGGAAGGAGTCTTAATAAGGAGGGAATAGCGCTGAGAAGGCGGGAGTCGGGAAAAAATTATTTGTACCTGATCAGTACGAGAATTGCTACAGATCTTATTACATCTGAATTGTAAACGTGGCTGGGGAGATGGCCATCTGGCCATCTCCCCATACTCCGCGCGCCATCTCCGCGCGCCCCCTCCCCACACCTGCAATACCTCGCTTCCTACTCCCTGTTCCCGACTCCCGACTCCCGATTCCCGACTCCCGACTCCCGATTCCCGATTCCCGATTCCCGATTCCCGATTCCCGACTCCCGATTCCCGATTCCCGATTCCCGATTCCCGATTCCCGATTCCCGATTCCCTATTCCCAATTC
>NZ_JAAHHZ010000285.1:0-5998 GCF_010672005.1 Moorena sp. SIO4A5
GTAAAGCGATCGCATCCCGAGTGCGGGGTGCTGTAGCAGGGGAAAAATTTGATGAATTTCACCGCAATTCAGCCCGGATTATCCGTCAGGCCGTGTTTGGCACTGATCAAGAAGGTCATATTCGAGATGAATTTCGTTTTCGAGCGAATAACCTGGTAATTACCAATATTGACATTCAGTCAGTGGAGCCAGTGGATGAAGAAACCTTAAGGAGCTTGCAAAAGTCAGTGCAGCTAGCGATTCAAATTACTACTGATGCTCAAGAAGCTGCTGCACGCCAAGATGCGGAACGGATTGAGCAAGAAGCGAAAGCCAGGTTGGAAAGGCAAGTGATTTTGGATCAAAGTGCAGCAGAAGCAGAACGGAAAAAACTTCTAGAATTACAAGCAGAAAATATAGCCATTGAGTCTACAGGTCAGGCAACAGCAGAAGCGAGAGCTAAGGCTGAAGCGGCTCAGATTCAAGGACAATTAGCAGTTAACTTGGCTCAGCAAGAAGCCGAGGCGGCTCGGATTCGCAATGAAATCGAGTTAGCTCAACTCAAAGCACGTCAGGAAGCTGAATTAGCCCATCAACAGAGTTTGAATAACCTAGAGATTGCCAAAGCTGAGCGTATGGCTCACATTAAGAGTGAAGAATACCGACAGAAAGTAGAAGCAATTGGTCCTCAAACCATTCAAGCGATCGCACAAGCAGGTCCGGAAATGCAGGCAAGACTTCTAGAAGCACTTGGTATCCAGAGTGTTTTGATTACCGATGGCAAAAATCCCATCAATCTATTTGGTGCAGCTAATGGTCTGATTACTCCCCCGACTTCTAACTAAGTGTATCTGTGTCTGCTGCGCGCTGTGTCTGCTGCGTGCTGGCACGGTTTCCCTTATACACAGATACACGGATAACCCAACGCTATCTTACCGGTCTATCTTATCGGTCTATCTGTGTCGAAGGTTGAGAGTTGAGGTGTTGCTCGACTCTGTTAATGACCCCTAGTAGGAGAAAGAGACCAAATACTACAGCAACACCGATAGCAGTCCACTTGAAAAAAACTAACTTTGGCCGACCTTTAGCTGGATAACCACAACTTAGGCAAATTTCATCGTTGGTGCTGGTTAAAGACCCACAAACGTTACACTGTTCTAAAGTCATAGTTCTTGGAAATCTCTACCGTCATAAGATAACTGAAAAAATTATCAGGTGGGTAGAGTACTTTGAACCTTCCTTACCAACTCCTTGATGCCCAAGTTGCTTAGTTCAAGTGGGTAGGTTACAAAAAAATCAGGGCACAAGGGAAAACCTCCAGGTATGAAGCCTGTGACCAATAACCGATTACCCATTCCTAATCATGGCCTCAGGACACAATTTAATTCTGGATCTAACCACAGTTCTAGGGGCTTCTGCTCTGGGAGGCTACCTTGCCAATCGGCTACGTCAACCTGTACTTTTAGGCTATTTAGCCAGTGGTTTATTGGTTGGTCCGTTTGGTCTTAAACTCGTAGGCGAATTAGAACAAGTCAAATCCCTAGCTGAAATTGGGATTGTTTTTTTGTTATTCACCTATGGGGTAGAGTTTTCTCTATCCCAGCTTAAACGATTTAAAGATATTGTCCTTAAAGGGAGTTTACTGCAAATTAGTCTCACTATTACCCTAGTTGCAGTTTTAGCCAATGGACTTGGTTGGGTTGATGGATTTACTCCGGGAATAATGCTCGGATTCATCATCTCCCTTTCCTCCACCTCAGTAGTTCTTAAAACTCTGATGGAGAGAGGAGAAACCAATACCCTTCATGGTCAAGTGATGCTGGCAATTTTGATTGCTCAAGACCTTAGTTTAGGTCTGATGTTAGCCGTCATCCCCGCCCTTCAGCAGCCCTCAGATATTGGCTCAGCTTTAGTTGTTGCTTTACTCAAAGCTTTGGTGTTTCTAGCTGCTGCTCTAGCCGCCGGTCGCTGGATAGTTCCCCATCTCATTAAATATATTGCCCGCACTGAAAACAGTGAGCTATTTCTGATCACAGTAATTGCCCTGTGTTTAGGGATTGCTTTGATTACTGCTGGACTTGGTCTATCCGTTGAAATGGGAGCATTTGTGGCAGGCTTAATGATGGCTGAAATTGATTATGCTGACCAAGCAGTTGCCAAAATAATTCCCCTTAAAGATACGTTTGTATGTTTATTTTTTGCATCCATAGGAATGCTCATTGAGCCGGAAGTGCTGCTCGAAAACTTCGGCATAATCATCGGTTTAGTGATGTTAGTCATGGGGGGCAAAGCAGCCATTATCCTACCGATTGTACTGAAATTTGGCTATTCCTTTAAAACTGCTTTTATTGCTAGTTTTGGTCTCAATCAAATTGGAGAATTTTCCTTTGTATTAGCAGTGGTTGGCTTTGAGTTAGGATTTATCACTAGGGATCAGTATCTACTCCTGGTGGGAACCACAGCCATTACCCTAGTCCTGACACCCATGTGGCTGAGATGGTCTCCCCGAATAGCAGACCACCTGGTAAATCTGCCGTTTCTGAAAAACTACCTGCGTCAGTTTCAGGGCACTAAAGCTTTGTCAATTCCAGAAACGATTTGTAATCATGTGGTAGTGGCTGGCTATGGACGAGTTGGGCGAGTACTGGTCAAAATCCTGCGCAATCAAGGGCATCAGGTACTAGTGATTGAAAATAGCGAAGCTGCTATTCAACGCTTGAGACATGAGAAAATTCCCTATATGTTTGGGGATGCTCACTCGGAACTGGTGTTAGAAAAAGCCCATCTAGAAAAAGCTAAAGCCCTAGCCATTGCCCTACCCGATCCTGGCAGTACCCGCTTGTTGCTCAAACGTGCCCTCAAGTTTGCCCCAGGACTGGATATTGTGGCTCGTTCTCACAAAAATAGCGAAATTGACCTACTTACCCAGTTAGGGGCGCGGGAAGTAGTGCAACCAGAATTTGAGGCAGCATTGGAAATGGGAGCCCATGTGCTAGTAGCATTGGGAGAAACCCCAGGGATGATTCAGTCGGTCATCAATCGGATTCACCAAGACCGCTATTTGAGTGTACGACCTGAACAAGCTACCTATTCAAAGCAGCAAGACATCACTGATGTTGCCCAAGAACTCCACAGTGAGTGGGTGACTTTGAGTCAAACTTCCCGTCTAGATTGGGTAACTCTGGCAGCAGCAGATATCCGTAACGTGACTGGGGTAACAGTTTTGACAATTCAACAAGGTAATGATATAGTCCACTACCCACAAGGTAAGATGACGTTGCGTTCAGGGGATCGATTGCTAGTTGTTGGGGAACCGGAAGAATTAGCAGCGTTTAGAGACTGGATCGAAAGTCGCAGTTTCCTTAGTGAGGGATCTAAGCATTGGGTAACTTTGGTAGAGAATTCAAGTTTGGTCGGTATGAAGCCAATTGATCTCCAGGATCAATACAATGTCATGGTTCAGGCGTTGCGTAGACAAGGGAAACTATATAATCCGGTGGATGAAGCTGGAGTATTGCAGGTGGGGGATTGTGTGTTGTTGTCTGGGGAATGGGATGAGGACTGAATTATTTGATTTCGAGACTATGCGATTAGCCCGAAGGGCTACGCTACGCGAACGCATCCTTCGAGACCCGAATCCCCCGATTTCAGATAAATCCATACAGGAAGGCAATTTTTTTCAAACTAATTCTCAAAATAACTAGACACCCTTAGCAAAATACTATATACTATACAATAGTGGCATTATGACAGTTGCTTATTAAGCAACTGAATAGCTGCGTGTGCTGTGGGCTGAGAAATAGGTTCGAGGCAAGACAATATACACAGCATACCAGGCGTTTGTTTGGCATCAGGGCTAAAGTAGGTCAAAGACAGTTAGGTATAAACAACTCCCATCAGTTCTTGGGTCTGCTTTAGGTCAATCAGTGCTTACACTTTCGTGGATCAAGGGATACTGAGTCATTAACAACTTAAGTCCCAGCGAAGTCAGGCAAGTTTAATAGCCTTTTCTGACCAGTAAACGCAATTGAACGAGAATCTAGCTCGACCATCATGCCGAGCTAGATAAAAGTGGGCTCTCTGCTTATTTTTTGAGGAGAGGTTTATCCACTATAAATAGTGACCAGGTTTATAATGACCAGGTTTGTGGCACAAAGGGAATTCAGGTTTGTGAATATCCCTGCTGCCAGACTGCTGCAATGTCTACAAAGGAGAAACCAGTGTCTGTCGGTATCCTCGGTACCAAACTCGGTATGACCCAAGTGTTCGATGATGAAGGAAGAGCGATTCCTGTAACCATCGTCCAAGCAGGGCCATGTACTGTGACCCAAATAAAAACTAACCAGACAGATGGCTACAATGCCATTCAAATTGGTTATGACCAAGTCAAGCCAAAGGCAATTACTAAGCCTGAAATAGGACACTTGGCTAAATCTAGCGCCCCACCCTTACGCCACCTACGTGAGTACCGCGTGGATGATACCAGTAAGTTTGAACTGGGTCAGCCAGTCAATACCGATATGTTCAGTATTGGTCAAATTGTCGATGTCAGCGGTAAAACCATTGGTCGCGGGTTTGCGGGTTATCAGAAACGTCACAACTTCAGGCGAGGACCGATGGCTCATGGTTCCAAAAACCACCGCCTCCCAGGTTCCACTGGAGCAGGGACAACCCCTGGTCGTACCTATCCAGGTAAGAAAATGGCTGGTCGTTACGGCGGTACCAAGGTGACAATTCGCAAACTTGAGTTAGTCAAGATAGATGCAGAGCGCAATTTGCTACTGATTAAAGGTGCAGTTCCCGGTAAACCAGGGACACTATTGAGCATTGCACCAACTAATAAAGTCGGACGTTAGTCAGAACGAAAAAGCAATTAGCTCCCTCATCGTTAGGTGTAAGCCTGATGTATATGTAACTGTTTATTTTTACTACTAGCACTGAGTGCTGAAAAGCTAACAGCTAATTGCTAAATGCTTGGTCCCTAAGAAGGAGAGAACAAATGGTAGATTGTTCAGTGCGAAACTGGCAAGGGGAAGAAGTAGGGCAGGCAACACTCCAGATGCGAGTTGCCAAAGAAGAAAACGCTGCCCACATTGTTCACCGGTCACTGGTTAGACAAATGGCCAATGCTCGTCAAGGCAATGCTTGTACAAAAACTCGTTCCGAAGTTAGAGGTGGAGGACGCAAACCTTGGCGACAAAAGGGAACCGGTCGTGCTCGTGCTGGTTCGAATCGTTCACCCCTATGGCGTGGTGGTGGTGTGATCTTTGGTCCGAAACCCAGAGACTATAGCCAGAAAATGAACCGCAAAGAGCGTCGCTTGGCTCTAAGAACAGCGTTTATGAGTCGAGCCGAGGATTTGATTGTGGTAGAGGAATTTGTTGAGCAACTACCACGACCCAAAACCAAGGATGTGGTGGCAGCAATTGGTCGGTGGGGAATTGAGCCTGAGTCAAAAGTTCTCATAATCCTAGCTCAGCCAGAAGAAAAGGTTTATTTGTCAGTCCGTAACCTAGCAACTGTCAAGTTGATTTATGCCACCAACTTGAATATCTATGATATCCTAGCCGCTGATAAAATCGTGACCACTAACACGGCTCTTACCAAAATTCAGGAGGTTTACAATGACTGAGTATAACCCCCGTGACCTTGCTGATTTGGTGATTCGCCCAATTGTGACTGAGAAGGCGACCCTACTGATGGAGCAGAACAAGTATGTCTTTGATGTGATTATCAAAGCGACAAAGCCACAAATTAGAGCCGCGATTGAAAGTCTTTTTGAAGTGAAAGTGGTGGCAGTAAATACCCTACGTCCGCCACGTAAAAAGCGTCGAGTGGGAAGATTTGTAGGTTACAAACCCCAGTACAAACGGGCGATTGTTACCCTAGCTCCAGGAGATTCCATTACTCTATTCCCAGACGTATAAAACTGGCTAATTGCTAAATGCTAATTATTAATTTGGTTAATTGCCAATTGGTAGATTGTCAATTGTTAAGACAAACTAGTCAAGACAAACTA
>NZ_JAAHHZ010000286.1:0-5995 GCF_010672005.1 Moorena sp. SIO4A5
GCTGCAGGCCAATGGGATGTTGATCTTGACTCCATACCGATACCTCGGCCCAGGGGTGTTCTTTTTGCACTTTCTCCACTTCACAGCCCAGTTTTTTTTTCCACTGCTGTTGTTGTTGAGATATGAACAGGACTTACGCACAGACTCCATGGGTAGGGTTTGCAAGGTTTGGACAACCCTACAGGTAGCGTTAAATTGAGGTATTTGCGTAAGTCCTAATGAATTGGTGATTGTTGGTCGAGGTACTTTCAGCCCTTTAATCCATTTGCTTGAGAATCCGCCATCCAAGTTGAAGTCAGACAATTCGAACCAATAATTCACAGAGATAGTCTGCAACTTTGCGACCGTTCCACAGCCCACCATCCGGGGCTGGACCTGACAAAATTTGATCTAATTGCCCTTGTTGCTGATCCCTTAAAAGAGGTGGAGCAAAACAGGTTTCTACGCCTACCATCTCCCAAGGTCAAAGGTCCAATCCGGTTGTAGCCCCACACCAGTTCATAAATCCAACTTCGTTTATATCCAGTCACTTTGCGCGACTTCTTCACTGGTTCTGCCAAGGGCTAGCAACCAGATGATTTGATAGTGGGAGCGTTCAATCGGATCTTTCCCTTGACGATAGCGCTGTTAATGTTCTTCTATACTCAGATGGGGTTCTATGCTGATTCGCTTGGGCATCAGTTTGGACCATTGTCTTGCATCTCTCATATATTACGGTTCTGAGGGGGTGACATGAGCCCTGAAAAGCTTACTATATAAGGCTTTGATGCCAATTCTCATAAGAATTGATAAACTCCCAAATTGACCCTCCTGTGATTTTCTGAAAGCTCAAACCCTTATAACTACGTCCAAGGAAGCGCCCAAAACACCATGTATCTTTTTGTAACAGATCGGCTGAAAATATTACCCAGTAAGGGTTTTAGCTTGCATGTCACCCCCCAGATTACGGTTATTTAATGCAACTTGATATTACCAGGAGTTTTAGCCTTAAAAAGGCACTCTATTTTACTGCCGGATTAACATCTTTAATCTGATCCCCTTTCTGACGATTTAAAAATAGAAAACGATAGACGAGTAATAAACTGGATATCAATGGGCCTAGAACCAATCCCCACCACAAGCCCATACCACCATAACCTAAAGGCATTGCTAGTAAATAGCCCACTCCGAGTCCAGATCCCCAGAATGAAAGTAAATTGATGAGCATAGGGATTTTGGTATCCTGTATGCCTAATAAGGCTCCAGTCATATTCATTTGAAGTCCATAGGCGAATTGGTAAAAACCTGCAATGTAGAGAAAGGAGATTGCTGTAGCTTTTGTATTAAAATAGTTTGGATCATCGGGATTTATAAAGATAGACACAACCTGCTTGGGAAATTCCCAAACTATAATTATCACTAACAATGAAAAGAAAGCACCAATAGCAAGATTAATAAATGCCGACACTCTAATTCCCATCGCATCTTTAGCTCCATAGGCATACCCCACTCTAGCAACAGTAGTACAGGCAATAGCAGATGGAATTGCCATAAAAACTTCTACAGTTTGAATTGTAATCTGGTGTGCTGCTAGAGTAGCTGTACCAAAAGATCCCATCAGCAACGTGGTTATGTTTAAAAGTGCTATCTCAGTACCATAGTGAATCCCCATCGGATAGCCAATACGAAAAAGTTTGATTATAAGTCTTGGATCGAGCTGATAAAAATTACCAAAAAAACTATATTTGTCAAACTTTGGATGAAACATAAATAAAACGATAGCTATTAAGAACGTAAGCCAATAAATAAAACTACTCGCCCAGCCAATACCCGATAGTCCTAAATCTGGAAATCCAAATTTTCCAAACATCAATATATAGTTAACAGGAATATTTAAGCCCAGGCCAATCACCGCAATGACAGCTATCGATTGAGGATAATTAACAGCGGAGGCAATATCCTTAGCAATTAGTAATCCAATAGCAGCTGGGAGTCCCCATATAACTGCATTTGCATAACTTTTGACGAGGAAAAAGTCGCCTTTGTCTTGTCCGATTAAACCTGAGAAAGAACCACCACACCACAAGAGCAAAACCATGGGTAAGGATATAATTATAAGTAACCATAACCCCTGAAATAAAATATAACTAACCTGTTCAGGCTCATCAGTGCCAACTGCTTCAGCTGCCATTGCCCCTACCCCTGATACAATTCCGTATCCAACATAAACAGCGGTGGCAAAAGCAACCGTTCCCAAAGCACCTGATGCTATTGATTGAGTTCCTAATAACCCCATCATCACAACATCTATAGCTTGAACAGCTACATCACAAATCTGTGTGCTTATAAGGGGAATGAGTAATTGAGAACTAGAAATTGTTTCAGATATAGCCTTTGATACCAAGCTATATGAGCCTAACTTAGGACTATGTGTACAGTTTGTCTCAGTCGTTTTGTTCTGCATTAGACGTTAGAGGTAATTTATAAAGTAAATCTTAAGAGCTGAAATCCGTTGACAGATATGGATTTCAGGTAAGCAGGAGTAAACCTGAGGGGGCGACGAAATAAGCTGAGGGGGCGACGAAATAAGTTAAAACGCAGACTATATAAGCAACCTAGCCCTTAGGCCTCGTTGATAATACTTTCGTTTATTAGGATTTAATTTCATTAATTCGGTGACTAATTCTAAACAAACATCCTTTAAATTCACCCAAGTTTGGCCATATAAACCAATGTAAAAACTGCTATGTCTCCGCTCCCTACGACCATATTCTTTGACACGAGCTACATAGTTTTGTATTCCTTGACGTGTCTTGATGCAGTCGCTCATGGGGGAAACCCCCAAGACCGCGCTGCATCGCTTTAATATGCTGACCTTGAATCGTTGAGGAACTGTAAGCTATTGCAATTAATAAAATTATAGAAATAAGCCGTTTACCCTCAACTTTAGTCTCCTCTATATTATAACCACCTGTATTAAAATATCTAAACATTTATTCAATATCAAATCTTTTTTTATAAGCTGAAATAGCTGACTCTAAGCTTTCCAAATTTGTAAGAATAAACCATCCTTCTTTGGCCTTTGGCCACGCTACGCGAACGAAGCTACTTTCTTGACTTTACGTTGCCACTTACCAGCCACATTAAAAATTATAAAACCACGGGTCTTGGATGAAACCTTGAACAGGGTAGCCTTTATAGTCGGCAGTCTGTGAGTCATAGGTTTAAGTCTTGGTAATAAGGCTACCCTGTTCTACGGTAACTTCAAGGTCACTTTAACTCCTTGGATAAAAAAAGATAATCCTGGTGTTAAGCCTAAATTATTTAATTGAATAAAAATATTATTTTTGACTTCGATAAATTCGTTCTTCTTAAGACGTAAGCAGAAATAGACACCCAAGGACTGGAGGTGCTGTGCCAGCTTGACCGAGCCAAATTATCTATCCCCTAATAGACAAACTTTATAGTTTTTTAAAAGTGGCATCACTGAGGATAGGGCAGTTTTTTGTTCATGAATATTGCTACACCCTAATTTGGGAAGTAATTCAAAATATATAGGAAAAGCTCTTTTATCCCAAACTATACTGATCATGAGGAAATTTATTCGACTCCAATTTGTGCGGTATATCGCTACATAAATTAATTGCTCAGTTGTGAAGTATGTTGATAACCAGGTTTTGATAATTGGAAACCAAATTTTTTCAATCGTCAGATTAGGCAATGATAAAAATCGTTGTATTCTTGTCTTGATGCAGTCGCTCATGGGGGTTCCCCCCATGAGCGACTGCATCGCTTTTCTACGACTTTCAAATTTTAGGGGAATTGATAGAGCATTTGCTAATTTTTCTAAATTTACTTTTTTAATTGTCTGTAGGAGACTAAGCAGAATTAGACTAAATAAGTATTCTGACTTACTAAGTTGACTTTTTAAGTGGTTTTGGTAGAATGCAAGTAACATTGTCAATAGGTAGGTATTGTTGAACAAAAGAGACCTATCTTTTTTTTACCACAAAATGGTGAACGCTTTACATTTAAAGCTTTTCAGGCTATTTCGTCACCCCTTCAGGGAGTAAACATAAGCCTAAATCCTGAAAGCATTGCACCGCAATGGTTATAGCTCTGTTCACAAATCAGCTCTAAGGATTCGAGCCTAATGTTTTTACCAAACTGAGATACACCGAGGCCAATTATCACCTATTCGGTTGAGTTAAACAAGTTAGGTTCGTAAACTTAATCCTTGAAGTGTAGTCATAGCTTGAGTTTGGATTGTTTGTTAAAAATTTTTACACCTTTTTTTTTTTACTTCAACTTAACTTGAACTATCCACTACACATTAACCTTTAAACTTCAATATTTGACATTCAAGATTCCCTGAATTACAAATAATTGGTAAACACTGATTAGAGTTTTTGAACTTTCCCAAAATGCCTATATAGTTGATTATATATTACTTATGGCCTCTGGCCTCTTGCGTTGCTTTAAGAGCTGATTTATAAAGTCAACCAAAAGCATTGCCAGTCGCTTAACCATAAGGTGAATTAGAGAGCCATAAATCATGGCTTCACTCACATCTGAATACACCTCATAATCCAGGCTTTTGCGTCGAAATCTATTCAACCATCCATGCATTGCGCTCAACAATCCATCGTTTAGGTAACCGCTCAAAAGTTTTGGAAGTTCTCTTGATTACTTCCACCCTCACGCGATCGCCACAAACTTCCTTAACTGCACGGGCAAAATTATTACCAGAATAACCCTGATATACCCAAAGCACATCTAATTTCGACAGTTTATCCCTGGCTTCATTAAGTACTACGACTGCTCCTAATCGTTCTGAGGCATTCGCTTCAGTTACCAAAACACCAATTAATAATCCAAGGGAATCTACTACAATGTGACGCTTACGCCCCTTAACTTTCTTGCCACCGTCGAAACCGTAGACAGAGCCCTTTTTTCTGTTGTTTTCACTGACATTGAATCAGCAATGGCAACAGTTGAGTCTTCATCCGGGTCTAATTCTGTTCTTAATTTTTGGCGTATTTTATCGTGTATCTGTTGCCAAAAACCGCCTTTTTGCCATTTTTTGAAGTATCTGTATACCGTGCTATAAGGTGGTAGATCATGAGGCATCATTTCCCACTGACATCCAGTCCGTTGCACATAGAATATGGCGTTGAAAATTTCTCGGAAATCCACCTCTATAGGATGACCAAACCCCTTGGGTAATGGTACTAGAGGCTTGAGTATTTCCCATTCTGAGTCGCTCAGGTCACGTCGGGTTAGGTTGACGTTGAGGATTTGCGATCGGCGAAGCCGCGCCAAAGGCGATCGCAGGTAGACGGCTCATCAGTCACAACATAGCTTAACTATAACTAAGAAATAACGATTACACCATATTCACTTAATCCCCTACTTTCTTTAGATTCTCTTTATAAATCAGCTCTAACTGTAGATCAGGCTCGGTGGCATATGAGTGAGAAGTTGGAGGTGCCAGAGGGGATTCATCTTTTCCCCTTACCCCCTTACTCTCCTGAATTACAACCGGCAGAGCGATTATGGCCTGTGGTGAATCAAGCCTTGGGAAATATAGTATTTGACTCAATAGAACCCCTTGAAGACCTTGTTGAGCAACGCTGGCGCTATTTGCTCAATTCCCTGAGAGTTGATCCGCTGCATCAGCTTCTATCATTGGTGGCCTGAGGTAATGGAAGAAGCTGCTTAACTATGGTCAATTAATGTGACTTGATATAAGAGCTGATTTGTAAACTCAGGTAAAGTACTTGCCCTACAAGGGTTTCAGGAATTGAGCTTAGGTCGGCGGATAATCAACTGAAAGCTATATACCGCAAGGGCTTGAGTACTCTTAAGGTTTACTTTATAAATCAGCTCTTAGAATTACCCGCTTTTTGGCTCCAATCCCAAAGTGTTCGGCAAAATCTTTGAGCACTGCACGGGCACAGGTTCGTCCGCACCCGTGGCAATATCCACCAATAGGTCTGTCCGGTTTGAGGTTCGA
>NZ_JAAHHZ010000287.1:0-5970 GCF_010672005.1 Moorena sp. SIO4A5
TATAATCACAGATAATTCCAGGCAAACGGCTGGTATGCAAAGGGAAAATGACTAATCTCCAATAACTAATCCCTAAAAGACACGATGCATTTTTAATGTCCCTAACCCTTTGAAAAACCCCTTGCATCCCTAAAAAAAACCGCCTAGGATGTAAATGTGATGAGGAAAGAACAAACCTCACACCAAACACAAAATAAAGCTAAATTCCAGGAGATTTACTCACTATGATTACTATTTCTGACCTAAATGTTTCTCGCGAAGCTTGCTTAACTGAACTGAAGGATTCCGAAATGATGGGTCACATCATTGGTGGTAGCTTCAAAATTGGTGGAAAGATTAAGTTTGGTATCCCTTTCACTTTCGGTAACCCACTACTATTCGACCAAGATGGTGATGGTACTATTGAAGTCAATGAATTCTACACACCCTTCGGTGGAACCTTCGATATAGAGTTTAGCTTTGGTTAATAATTATAACCTTTAGTTGCTTTCGTCCCCCTCCAAAATTTGGGGGGCACGACTAAACAAAATCCCCCTATATAGGGGGATTTTAGGGTAAAAATCACACTAATAGGCTCCATAAAACCTCTGGTAGAAATTAAGAGTTAACCGCTTTACTGTGGAAGTTTACGACTAATTTTAACCAGAGGTTTGTAGAGTCTTGTGCAGAATAGCATAACACAGCTACCTGGAAGTATTAAGTATTAAGGATAAATTTATTTAATACTAATCCTTTATACTTATGGCAGTTGTTAAGTGATTTCTGCAGCCCTGCTATCGGGGTAAATCTAATCACGAATAATAATTTATATTCCTGATTAGTTAACCACATTCCTTGGAAATTTACTAACTATGATCACTATTTCTGATCTGAATACTTCTCGAAAAAATTGTTTTACTGAACTGAAATACTCCGAAATGATGGGTCACATCCTAGGCGGTTTTTCTCTCAAGTTCGGTGTCCCATATACCTTTGGTAACCGACTGATATTCGACCAAAACAATGATGGTACGATTACACTAAATGAGGTCTATACACCTTTCAGTGGAACTTTAGAGTTCACCCTTACTTTTGAGAAAGAGAACGAAGTTCAATCCCATCCAGATAGTATGGATGATTGTCCGTAAGATTGGTAGTGGTAATTTTGCCAAGCTCTGGTCAAGGTAGCGGGAGCTAAAATCACTAGTTGTGACGACTATCCAACTTGGGATTAGTACAACTGCGGGGAATTAAGAAGTCAAAGGCTTTTAAGGGTGTGTTTATTAACCCTCCGCTGTATAATTAGGCTCCGTAATAATTCTGGTGGAAATAAAAATTGAACCCCTGGGTTTTATACTAATTTTCACCAGATTTTTCTAGATTATGCTTGTTAAGTATTAATTAATATTTATTAAGTCTATAGCATTCCTAAAGGATTCGTCAAATATAGTCCCAAAAGGGAACACAATAGGGTCGGATATGGCAAATAGCCATAACCATTGGCTAGCAATTATTTCATGGTTTACCTATTTTCTATTGGCAGAGTTTACGACTAATTTAGGATTGCTACAGCGGTTCTCATAGTTAATGATGTACACAATATTTTTGTCTTATTCCCGATTCCCCACACCAGACTTCCGACTCCCTAAAACCCAGCATAAGGATCCTCAGGCAATTAAAAACTGCTATAGTTTTAATATCAAGGATTTCGACTGATAGCAGGTGGTGAGGTATTTCTGAGCGACTGCATTAAGTCGAAAGGTGATCAGGGGTAATAAATGTTTCTACTTGATTAGTCAAGGAAACCAATTCACAGCCGATTTACGGTTGAGATTTACTCACTATGATCACTATTTCTGACCTCAATGTTTCTCGGGAAGACTGTTTGACTGAACTGAAGGATAGCGAAATGATGGGTCACATCCTCGGCGGTCGCTTTCAACTAAATGGATTGACAGTCACTATTGGTAATATCCCATTTACTATAGGTAACCCACTGATAATCGACTTCAACGGTGATGGTACTATTCAACCCGATGAAGTCTATTTCCCCATATCTGGTACCTTAAACTTTAGTTTCACTTTCGGAAGGGATGAATTCCAACGAGACCATCGATCAATGTCTGATTGTTAACTATAAGAGTTTTCAATTGGGTTGGGTTTTAGGGAGTCGGGAGCAGGGAGTCGGGAGTCGGGAGTCGGGAGCGGTGCGACCCGTGGCGAATTTAATTCGCCTACGGAAACCGCACTCCCTGGGAATCGGGAGTTGGGAGTAGAGACGGAAGTGTGGGAGGTGTGGGAGGTGTGGAGAGATGGGGAGATGGGGACTCAGATCAGCAACGGTTGTGTCCCCCCGCTGATTAAGGTGACCCACACAGAACCCACAGCACTCGCGCTTTGCATCAAGACATTGACTGTAACTCATAACTATCACAAACCTGATCAGACTTCGGGATAGTTGCCGGGAACAGGAGAGCCAGTTGCTCCCCAAACTCCCCATCTCCCCATACTCCCCAAACTCCCCATCTCCCCATACTCCCCATACTTCCCATCTCCCCATACTCCCCACACTCCCCACACTTTCCATAAGTACTTATGTTGCTCAAAATATAAAAGCCAGAGGGCTTATAATATGGATGTATTAGTAATTCAGTCATATGCCTTTCCTGATTATCTAGGAATTGCTGGAGAGATTGCTATTAATGCAGCAGTTGCCGGGAAGAAGACAGGATTTTGTTTTATCTATGTTGATAATCCCCATGACCGTCGATCGATTTCCAAGAGAGAGTCTCAACGCTTTGGAAAACGAAGTTGGAAACAGAACGTCTGGAAAGTAGAAAGCATTTTAAGAAGCTATGGAATAACCACTTTATCGGACGAGTTGTTATCAGAAAAAACTCGGTTAACTATCCAAGACTATGTCGAAAATGCTCCCCATAGCTTAAAGGAGCTCAAAGCTTACAAATACAACAACGCTGATTTGGGTTTAGCTACTGTGTCTTCCCTGATATCCGAAACCCTATGCTCCAATCCCGATCCTGATCAGCATTATCCCCTTATAGAAAGATTATTGCGATGTTCAGCAATTGTTTATGAAAAAGCACGAAAAGTTATTATCAAATATAACCCTCATAAAATAATTGCTTTGAATGGACGAAGTGCTCCCGTTAAAGGGATATTTGAAGCAGCTAAACAGCTTGATGTTGAGGTTCAATACTCTGAACGGGGAGCTACCTATGATCGATACGAACTTTTTGATCAGCCCCCTCATGATATGGCCTATTTGCGCGAAAAGATAAAAACCTATTGGCAACAGGCTGGTATGGATAGAGAAGAGTTAGGCCATACCTTTTATAAGAATAGGAGGCAGGGAGAGGGAATTGGATCGACTCATTTTACCTCTAAGCAACAACAAGGTGTTGTCCCTGGGCGAAGAAGCAATCAGCGTCAGATTGTCTACTACTCTTCTAGTGATGATGAATATGCTGCCATTAGCGACTTGGTTAAGCATCCAATTTTTAAGAATCAAAGGGAAGCGGTAGAGTCTCTGATCACGTGGGTCTCTAATCGGATGGACTGTTATCTGACCATTAGGATTCATCCTCACCTTCATCGAAAATCACTAGAAGACCGCAACTGGTGGAATTCTTTGAACGGAAAAAATGTTCAGGTTATTCCCCCACATTCAATGGTTGACTCCTATGCCTTAATGGATTGGGCCGATGTGGTGGTTACCTATGGTTCAACAACTGGTGTGGAAGCGGCTTACTGGGGTAAACCCTCTGTACTTTTGGGGGATAGTGAATACTCTGAGCTGGGGTGTGTTTATCAACCTAGGTCTGAAGCAGAGGTTTACTCATTACTAGAGAATGATACTATAGCACCGCTGCCCCAAGAAACCTGCTTGCCCTATGGATATTATTATTTATGTTACGGCATAACATATAAATATTATGATCCCGATACTTTAAGGCTAATTTCTAAAGAAAACTTTAAGGATAGCTGATGGACTGACTAGATCTTTTTGTTTGATGAATATAGTCGGGATATTAATCGTAGGGTGGGCAGTGCCTAGCAACGGAATTGGCAAGCAAAGCAATTTGTCTGTTGCACTGCCCACCAACATCAACTTGACCAATTAATCGTAGGGTGGGCAGTGCCTAGCAACGGAATTGGCAAGCAAAGCAATTTGTCTGTTGCACTGCCCACCCTACATGAACTTCTGTTCTCCCCATCTCCCCATCTCCCCATCTCCCCATCTTCCCCTCCTGGGAGGGGTTAGGGGTGGGTTACCATCTCCCCATCTCCCCATCTCCCCACACTCTTCCCCCTACTCCCTACTCCCTACTCCCTACTCCCTAAAAAAATGTACCTCACCAAATTTAAAAGCGCTATAGTATGGATGTATTACTAATTGAGTCATTTACCTTTACTCCTCATCTAGAAACTGCTGGAGAAATTGCTATTAATTCAGCAGTTGCTGGGAATAATACAGGATTTTCGTTTATCTATGTCGATAATCCCGATGACAGTCGATTCCCTCCCAATAGACGTTTTAAAACATTGGGAAAACTAAGTTGGAAAAGTAAAGTACGGAAACTTGAAAGCATTTTAAAAAACTATGGTATAACGATTTTATCGGAAGAATTTTTGTCAGAAAAAACTCAGTTAACTATTCAATACTATGTCCAAAACGCTCCTGATAGCTTGCAGGAGCTGAGAACCTACAATTACAAAGACGCTGCTTTGGGTTTATCCACAGTCTCTTCCTTAATATCGCAAACGAAATGCTCCCATCCTGATCCTGATCACCATTATGCACTTATACAACGATATTTGCGTTCTTCAGCAATAGTTTATGAAAAGGCACGGGCACTTATTCTCAAGTATAAACCGCAGCAAATAATTTCTTTTAATGGACGCTTTGCTTGTTCTAAAGGTATCTTTGAAGCCGCTAAACAGCTTGGTGTTGAGGTTCAATACCATGAACGGGGAGCCACCTATGATCGATACGAAATGTTTGATGAGCCCCCTCATGATTATGCCTATAGGCGCGAAAAAATAAAAACCTATTGGCAACAGGCTGGTATAGATAGAGAAGAGTTAGGCCATACCTTTTATAAGCGTAAAAGGCAGGGAGATGGAATTGGATGGACTAGTTTTACGTCTGAGCAGCAAAAAGGTATCGTACCTGAGCAAAGGAGCAATTATCGTCAGATTGTCTACTACTCTTCTAGTGATGATGAATATGCTGCCATTGGTGATTTGGTCAAGAATCCAATTTTTAAAAATCAAAGGGAAGCCATAAAGTCTTTGATCACTTGGGTCTCTAATCAGATAGACTGTTATTTAACAATTCGAGTCCATCCTAACCTTAATAAAAAGTCATTAAAAGACCGCAACTGGTGGAATTCTTTGAATGGAAAAAATGTCCAGGTTATTCCTCCGGATTCAAAGGTTGACTCCTATGCCTTAATAGACTGGGCTGATGTGGTGGTTACCTATAATTCAACCATTGGTGCTGAAGCAGCTTATTGGGGTAAACCCTCTGTAGTTATCGGGGACAATATGTACTCTGGGTTGGGATGTGTTTATGAGCCTAGGTCTGAAGCAGAGGTTTACACATTACTAGAAAATGATACTCTAGCACCGTTGCCCCAAGAAAATTGCTTGCCCTATGGATATTATCGTTTATATAGTGGCATAACCTATAACTATTATAATCCCCATAGTTTATTCACTGGGGACTTTTTGGGCGAGCCACTGAGCTCAGCAACTAGGTTGTATAAAAGTAATCTAATCAAAAGTATAGAAACTCCTACGACAGGATAAGTGGAGAGATTAATCTTCGGGTGGGCAGTGCCTACTAACCCGATGGCAACCACATGAATCTGTCTCAACCACTGCCCACCGGACATGAACTACATGAACTTAACCGATTAATCGCAGGTGGGCAGTGCCTAGCAACCTGATGGCAACCACATGAATCTG
>NZ_JAAHHZ010000288.1:0-5936 GCF_010672005.1 Moorena sp. SIO4A5
CATCAACCCAAAGAACGTTTCAAGTCGGATAGTTCTTCAAGATCTTCAAGCATGCAAGCTATACCTCCTAATCTTTCTGGAGTATACGCTTGCTGTAACTACTACTGCCAGTAATAACCCAAGGCTCATCTACCAGAATATGGCGCTTTCTTCCTTTGACTCTTTTCCCACAATCATTGCCATATACTTCCCCCTTTTTCCAGTGGTTTTCACTGATTGAGAATCGGTTGCTACCGGCAGATGGTTTTTCTTGTCGCTCTACACTTGTTCTCAACTGACGCCTGAGTTCTTGATTAATTTTTTTCCACACTCCCTTACGCTCAAAAACTCGAAAATAACTGTATACAGTTGAAGACGGTGGCAAATCCTTGGGCATCATTTCCCACGAACATCCTGTCAATAGAACGTAGAATATACCGTTAACTCTCAGTACAGGACAAAAGGCTTGAAAATTTGACCAGGGTGGGGTTTCATCAGAATTACCACAGTCATCAGAAACCCCATGAATCAATAAGCGCGAACTTAAGAAAGCTCTCCAACCCCATCTTGACTGGCATGGAGCCAGACTCTCGTTTAAGCGCCATGTTCTTGCTAGCGCTGATCAAAGTAAAAACTGTCAACCTCAGTGAGCTGGCATTAGGTATGGGATGATTAGCGTTACCAGAGTCGAACTACAAACGCATGCAACGGTTTTTCCGAAAATTTGACATCGATTACACCGTGATCGCGCTTACTAGTGGTAAGTTGGATGCAAATTCCGTGTGGAGTGGGTATTGAGTCTAGATCGTACTACCTGGGAGTTTGGCTCTCGGTGCTACAACATCCTAACCTTAGGCATTGTCCATGAAGGGGTGGCCTTTCCTGTACTGTGGTGGATACTCAACAAAAAAGGAAACTCCAACAGCGATGAGCGGATGCGATTTATCGAGCAGTTGTACAAAATTTTTCCGGATGCTCAGGTCTCCTGCTTGTGCGCCGACCGAGAGTTCATTGGGTTTTGCCTGGGTACGCTATCTCCTGCTAGAGCCATCAATGCCATTTCGATTGAGGATTCGAGCCACAGACAAGATTGAGCACAATGGCCGTTCTCTGGCAGCCCAAGTAGTCTTTGCCCACTTGAAGGTGGGTCAATCCCAAACCCTCAAGGGAACTAGTCGCGTTTGGGGTCAATGTGATTGCCGTTGAGGGATTGCGCCTTGATAATGGCAAGCTTTTGGTGGTCATTGCTCCTGCCAACAGCGAGGGGCTGGTGGCCGATTACGCTTTGCGCTGGGGTATTGAAACCCTATGCAGGCATTTTCAAGACTCGGGGCTAATGCCCTTGAATCGACTCACTTCACCGAGGCAGAGCGCTTGGGAAAGCTCTTTGCGCTTTTGACTTTGGCATTATGCTGGTCGATGCGAACAGGGTTATTCCTTCATCAGCTCCAGCCCATTTCGATTAAAAAACATGGTCGCCGAGCCAAGAGTATTTTCCGATATGGTCTTGACCATCTTCGTCATATTGTACTTAATCCTTCTTTCCTCAATCAAAGAGATTTTCTTCAATCTCTGCAGTTTTTGTCCTGTACTTAGACCGTTAACTACTTCCCGCATATTTACTGTACGTGGACGACCTCCGGTTTTGGCTGCTGGAATCAGAGGCTCGATTATTTTCCACTGTGCATCTGAAATGGTCGCTCTTATAGGCTTTTCTTGAATTTGAACACACTTGGCTGGCTGGCTTGTTTTCTTCCCATAAACCTTAAGTCTATATTTGGCGTACGCTCACCTTCTTTATTTTTACTTTATAAATGGTCTCTAAGTAGGTGGGCTTAATTATCCGTAAAATAGCGCTTGAAATTTAAAATAATGAAACCCCTGTGAATAGAGGCTTCCAGCTTGATTTTCGTCTTTTAAGTTTTAACGTTTATTTATGCCCACCTACTTACAGTTGACCATGTAAACTGCAACGATATGATTACAAAAATCCCCCAAGCCTTCATCCCCGCTCTTTAGAGACGGGGATGAAGGCTCGCAGCGGCTTTAGCCGCCGTGAGAAAAATATTCTGGGAATCTCCAAAATTTGTCGCTGAATAGTATAGACTAAAATAGTAACAGTTGAGGTCGAAGCTGGTGATAATAATTGAGTTCAAAGCATACGGTAAAAAGCACCAATACCAAGCCATTGATGAGGCTATTCGGACGGTAAGATTTATCCGCAATAGCTGCATCAGGCTCTGGATGGACAATAAAGGAACTGGAAAATATGACTTAAGCAAATACTGCAAGGTCTTAGCCAAACAATTCCCATTTGCCGATGAATTGAACTCTACCGCTCGTCAAGCTGCTGCTGAAAGGGCATGGTCATCAATTGCCCGCTTCTACGACAACTGCAAGAAAAAAGTCCCTGGCAAAAAAGGTTTCCCTCGGTTCCAAAAGCACTGCCGAATCACGTTCAGTGACAAAAAGGGTATTGGGAAACTCAAACTCAAAGGTACATGGGATTTGTGGCGTTTCGAAAAAAAGCAAATCAAGAGGGTTAGGATAGTCCGACGAGCTGACGGGTACTATGTTCAGTTTTGTGTTTCAGTTGATGTCAACGAAGAGGTGAAACCAACTGGAAGCACTGTCGGACTAGATGTAGGGCTTAAGGATTTCTATACGGATTCCCAAGGTAATACTGAACCAAACCCTCGGTTTTATAGAACAGGAGAAAAACGTCTAAAGTTTTATCAACGTCGAGTTTCCCGAAAAAATAAAGGCAAGGCCGTAGGCCACGCTTCGCGAACAGCCAACCGCAAGAAAGCAATTAATAAACTAGGCAGAACGCACCTTAGAATAAGTAGGCAGCGTGAGGAGCATGCCAAGAGACTGGGAACGAAGTTACCGTAAGAATAAAGAAGCCTTTATGGTTAGTCGGCTATGCAGAAAAGGGTTAAATCTTTGTTATTAAGGCTTCTTTATTCTAAGGTTTCGTCTCCGGCACGCTGCGTAATCCGGTCTAACGACCTGGTCGCCTATGAAGATCTAAGGGGAAAAAATCTGGTTAAAAACCACTGTCTCGCTAAGTCTATTAATGATGCAGGTTGGTATCAGTTCAGGAGTGCGATTCGTTAGCTATAAACCTTATCAGATAAGGATTTGGAGGATTAGCTGCTTGGTCTAAGAACCATGACAACTTGATAACCATGGTGGTGAAAATCCACCCCGGAGACAAAACCTTAGAATAGTGCAGCCTTAGTACAAAACCTTACTCCTATGATGCCTAACCTGCTGACCATAAAGGCTGCACTATTCTTTCGGTAATTTCTGACCCTCGCGAAATCCGAGTGACAGCCCTACCCTGATTCATGAACCTAACAAACTCATGGATTGATGCAAGGGTCGAATAGTGAAGCACCCTTAACCTGACCGGTGTTAGTAACAGGCAAAGAACCCATGGGTACGAGAGAAAGATACATCTGAATCATCGTCATGGTAACGTAGCGAAATAAGGCTTGAAACGCTACAGACAAACAGTCAATGGAATAGAGGCTTAAATGGTTTCCTGACCATTTAAGGATTTCCCAAATTATTCCCGGTGAATAGTATCACCCTAAAGGTTCACAGAATGGTTATCAGGAACGAATTAAACCCCATATGTACTCTCAGTAAGGTCGATTACTGAGTAGGTAGTTAGCCGGATGTCACATGGGGGAGAGATTGAGTCAGAAGCCAAAGCCTGGATTAATACCCAGGATATGCTGACGGACTCACGTTATAGGAAAGGTATGGTTGTAAGTAGTAATGAAAATGTCTAAAACTCGGGGGTTCGCCCCACGGTCGGAATGGAATAAGGTCAATTGGCGGAAGCTAGAAATGACCCTATTTAAGTTACAAAAACGAATATACCGAGCCTCCCAACGTGGTGATGTCCGCGTGGTAAGAAAGCTGCAAAAGACTCTAATGAAGTCCTGGACTGCCAGAATGATTGCGGTCAGACGGGTCACTCAAGAGAACAAAGGTAAAAAGACTGCCGGAATAGACGGGGTTAAAGCTTTAACCAATAAGCAGCGCCTCGCCTTAGTAGCCAACCTAAAAGTCGCTAAAAAGGCGCAACCTACCAGAAGGGTCTGGATTCCCAAACCTGGACGGACGGAAAAACGCCCCTTGGGTATCCCAACCATGTACGACCGTGCTCTACAGGCACTTGCCAAACAGGCACGCTTAACCTGAATGGGAAGCTAAATTTGAATCTAACTCATACGGGTTCAGACCAGGACGCTCATGTCATGATGCAATCGAAGCAATATTTAAAGGTATCAATAAAAAACCCAAATGGGTACTTGATGCTGATATAGCCAAATGCTTCGACAAAATCAACCATAATGCACTTCTAACTAAATTAAATACGTATCCATCCTTAAGACGTCTAATAAAGTCCTGGCTAAAAGCCGGAGTGATGGATAATGGAACATTCTCACCTACAGAAGAGGGTACTCCCCAGGGAGGGGTAATATCCCCACTCTTGGCAAATATAGCCCTCCACGGAATGGAAAAGGTTATATGGGATTATGCAAACTCTGTTAAAAAGAAAAAGACCTATTATAAAAGGGGTTTAGTTATAATCCGATATGCTGACGATTTCGTCATCCTACACCCCGACCATAAAGTGGTAGAAGAATGTCTTGAAGTCATAGATGAATGGTTAACAGGCATGGGTTTGGAATTAAAGCCAAGCAAAACAAAAATTGTCCATACGTTTGACGGATTTGATTTCCTCGGATTCAATATTCGCCAGTATAAAGTAGGAAAAAATCACTCAAGACAAGGCTTTAAAACCATCATCAAACCATCTAAGGAAGCAATTTTAGAGCATTATGGACAGCTCTCAGAAGCCATAAACAAGCACAGAGCTGCCCCTCAGGAAGCTTTAATTAGCCACCTAAAACCCATTATAAAAGGATGGTGTAACTACTACAGGTCAGTCTGTAGTCAAGAAACCTTCGATGACTTGGGAAACATGCTCTGGAACAAACTCCAAAGATGGGGATATAGGAGACATCCCAACAAATCAAAATCCTGGGTAGTCAAAAAATACTGGGGAACCATTGGAGAGGATAAATGGACGTTTATGACTGGGAAAGACAACTACCTCCCTAAGCACGCCAAAACCGAAATAATACGGCATGTAAAAGTCAAAGAATCCAGAAGTCCTTATGATGGTGACCTGATTTACTGGGGTACCAGAATGAGAAAGCATCCTGAGATGACCACTCGGAAGGGAAGACTTTTAGAACGCCAATAAGGGAAATGCACTTATTGTGGCCTTACCTTTAAGGATGGTGATTTATTGGAAACGCATCATAGAAAACCACGCTCCCTAGGTGGAAGTGATAAAGATGAAAATCTGGAACTACTACACCTACACTGTCACGACACTAAACATGGAACTAAAACTAACCTTAATGATTTAGATGAAAATCCATTCTAGAGGTACCAATGTCAAGGGTTCCTATAATGAGGAGCCGTATGATGCGTGCATTGTCACGTACGGTTCTGAAGACGAGTCAGTGGGGTGACTCACTGGCTTAGTTTAATAATGGTTAGAGCATTTTGGTACTAAGTTTGGTAGAGTCACTGTCGCAGTGAATCCTGCCTACACTAGCCAAAACTGCTCTGAGTGTGGTGAGGTCGTAAAAAAGTCTCTATCAACTAGGACTCACACCTGCAAATGTGGCTGTCAGTTAGATCGCGACCATAATGCCGCTATAAACATCCTCCAAAGAGCCTTGAGTACTGTGGGGCACACAGGAACTTGGGTCATAGACCCGAACGCTTTGGGAGAATCGGCCTCTACTCTTCTTGGCTCCGGCCTGGATGAGCAAGCTGACTCTGTGAACAAAGAATCCCCGCGTCTAATGACCGGGGAGTGTCAATAGGCGTAGGGCTAATCTAGCGCGGACTTGGCTTAA
>NZ_JAAHHZ010000289.1:0-5900 GCF_010672005.1 Moorena sp. SIO4A5
CAGCGGTCAGCGGTCAGCCGTCAGTGCCTACGCGTAGCGTGGCCGTAGGCCAATCGCTCTTGTAGGGTGCTTCGCGGTGAAATGTAACGCACCATCTATATACAAATTGAAACCAAAATATCCTTAACCAATACAATGGTGCGTTACGGCTTAAACTATGGCAATATCATCTATTTTTATCAACCAAACCGCCTAACGCACCCTACAAAATCTACCTGGAATATTGCTAAGCATTCTTCTGCTAACAAAATTCATGCAATCACCCAGCATTACTAACTCCTTAAACGCTTTTCTCCAACAACCGAATATAGAAGCATCTCCTGCTTGGGAATTCATCCATGGACACCCGAAGCAAAAGCCTATGCCAACATTGTTTCATTCCCGCCTCCAACGCAACCTCGTAAACGCCATCAACAATCAAACCCATGCTTGCGTTGCGATTCAAGAACTCCGGTGCATCATTCCTCCCTTATCCCCTGTACCAGATATTGTCGTTGTTAAAAGCGATCGCCTCAGGGATCAAGATGGCCCCCGGTCAGGTTCACGCCTTCTGGTTAATTGAAATTCGTTCCCCTGACCAAAGCACATTAGACCTACAGAACAAAATTTTGCACTTTAGGTGCGCTTTCCGCATCTAATTATTAAATTCGCCACGGGTCGCACCTCTTGAGCAACGGGACTCAGCTGGCTTGGCTAATCGATATTCAGCGACAGCAAATCTGGGTTTGGGAAAACCAGG
The DNA here is from genome assembly GCF_010672005.1 of Moorena sp. SIO4A5. Lineage (NCBI taxonomy): Bacteria > Bacillati > Cyanobacteriota > Cyanophyceae > Coleofasciculales > Coleofasciculaceae > Moorena > Moorena sp. SIO4A5. The sequence goes on from NZ_JAAHHZ010000289.1 coordinate 740, forward strand.
AACTACCACTGGTGTTTGCCGGAACTGACATACTCCCCACCCTTGACAATATCTCAGACTTTACAGTAGACGCAATAATTGGAATGACCCGACAGCGATAATGTAAGTATTCAGCTATCAGGTATCAGCTATACCAAAGGGAACAGCGGATCTGGGAACAGATCTTGTAGGGTGGGCAAATGGACATGATTCTTTATCAAATTGCCTTCCGTACAGAATTTGCCCACCCTACCGAACCGAATGCGATCGCACTGATGCTATTTGATCAATCAACATACAGCGGTTTGCACTTCAGTTAGGTACAAAGTTTTGGGTTTTTAGGGAGCAGGGACTTCGGAGCAGGGACTTCGGAGCAGGGAGCAGGGAAGAGGGAAGAGGGAAGAGGAGAAACAATGTGTACCTGATAGTTATGTAATCCGCCGTAAGAGGAATTATATCAGTAGTAGGGTGGGCAAATGGACATGATTGATCATGAAATTGCCAAGGGATCAGAATTTGCCCACCCGAGCCTACGGAATGCGTACGCACTACTGCTGGTTGTAGGGTGGGCAAATAGATATGATTGGTGATCAATTGGTATTACTAGGATAATTTGCCCACCCTAAACTAGTAGCGTACGCACTTTGGGAACAGTAGTAGGGTGGGCAAATGGACATGATTGGTGATGAAATTGTATTAATTTGATATATTGCCCACCCAAAGCCTATCTTTGGGAACAGTAGTAGGGTGGGCAAATGGACATGATTGGTGATCAATTGGTATTACTAGGATAATTTGCCCACCCTACACTAGTAGCGTACGCACTGGTCGGGGTTAGGGGTGGGTCCCGATTCCCGATTCCCGATTCCCGATTCCCGATTCCCGATTCCCCATTCCCGATTCCCGATTCCCGATTCCCGATTCCCGATTCCCCATTCCCGATTCCCCATTACCTATCTCCAAAGTAAAAAACCTACCCCTGAAAGCCCCGCGCCCCCGCTCCAAACTCTTCCCCTGTTCCCTGTTAAACACTTCTGATGACTTGGATTATTACACAGATACAAAAATTCGGGAATGCCATCTCTAAGGTGTTTACCGCCAAGCTATTTGAATTTGGTGGCCAAGCCTTTTCTCTGAGTTTCTTAGGCAAATTCCTGTTTTTATGTATCATCGCTATTCTGATATCCCGTACCATCAAAGCTCTGATTAAACATTGGTTACTGAGCCGTTTCAGGATGGATCGGGGTACTCGGGAAGCCCTCGCTTCTATTATCGGTTACATTCTAAGTATCTTAGGGTTTTTAATCGTTCTACAAACGTCAGGGATTAACCTAAGTTCTTTAGCAATCTTTGCTGGTGCTCTCGGTATTGGCTTTGGAATTGGACTACAAGATCTAGCTAGCAATTTTATCAGTGGTCTGACTATCCTGCTTGATCAACCGATTAAAGTGGGAGACTATATAGAAATCGATAATCTGTCAGGAACTGTGGAAAAAATATCGATTCGCTCTACAGTAATACGAACCATTCACAACGTTTGTGTTATTATTCCCAATAACAGTTTTGTCCAAAACAATGTCATTAACTGGAGCTACGAAAACCCTACAAGTCGTCTCCAAATTCCCATCAATTTTCCCGATGAATTAGATCCCCTTGTGATCACAGAGCTGCTGTTAGCGGCTGCCCGCCAAGAACCTCGAGTTTTATCTTCTCCCTCTCCCCAAGTTTGGTTCAAGGGCTATGGAGAGGAAGGGATGGATTTTGAACTTTTGGTTTGGATCGATAAACCAGCAGAGAGCCAAGGGATTAAAAGTGCTTTGTATTATCTGATTGATACTGAATTGCGATCGCGCCACATCGAACCCGGCCACCCTGAGCGAAACTTGCGTATTCACAATCCAGAAGCCTTAGTCTCCCTGTTTCGGCAATTACAAACCCCCGGGGTGACTAATGGCTCCTCCTCAACCCACAAGCAATCAGCTACAGCTAAACGCAAACCCAAGTCTAAATCCGCTAAAGCCTGGAAGCTGGCAGATCTATTGCGGCAAGTAAGTTATTTTCAAAACTGCAGCGATATCGAACTGCGACATATCATTGAAGAGGGCTATCGGAAAACTCTCCCAGCTTACGAAACCATCTGTCGGGAAAACGATCCAGGGGACTCATTTTATATTATCCTATCTGGAAAAGTGGAAGTGTTTGTAGAATCGATTGGAAAACGAGTCGCTACCCGTAAGTCTGGGGAATTTATCGGGGAGATGTCTCTGCTGATGGGTACTCCCCGTACTGCTACTCTTCGTACCCTAGAAGAGACGATGCTGTTTGTGGTGGATCGAGACAATTTACAAAGTCTATTGGCTAAGCACGAAGAATTAGCTGACCGAATTTCTGAAGAATTATCCAAACGTCAAGAGACATTGGAACGCTTAGGAATAACTGTTAGTAGCACAGAGGAAGACGAAACTCCTTTCGCGGAAATTCGCAAACGTATTCAATCAATTTTTGGTATTTAAAACCGATAGTTATCATGAATAAAATAAATCAGGATAATCAGTATCTATTACACCCATCAATTGATGATTTAGCTCAGCTTCCTAGCTCCTTTGTGGAAGCAGTCACTAGGGTGAAAACCTTTGCTCTGTTGGAAATGGAAAAAGAAACGGAGCGAAAACAGCTTTACTATCATAATTGTGACCATGTTAAGGGAGTGCAGCGTAGGGCTGATCGGATTTTCCAAGCCATCAGACCCTATTGGGAAGCCTGTCTGGACAATGATATAGCAGCAGACTATCTGAGCAGAATGAAACAGTTAATCGATCTGTGCGCCATTGCTCACGATATGGTACAAGAGTTTCTCCCTCAAATCAAACCCCATACTTCTAGACGGCGAGAAAATGGTGTGAGCGAAGCCGCTACAATTACTAAGCTTTTGGATTACATCAAAAATCAGAATGAATGGATAAGCAAGCAAACTTCTAACCATCTGACCTTGTTTACCGATTCAGATTTACAAATCATTACAGAAGCCATTAATGCTACCATTTGTTGGTATGATAGTTTAGACAATACAATTTACCAACCTGACCTCTACTCTTCTGATAAAAACTTATCTCTGGTAGCTCGGATTATTGCTTTGGCTGATTTAGGCACTTTGGGAATGGAAGGAATTGAAGCATTTAACCAGGAAGGCAGTCTGCTATTTCTAGAAGAAAATCCTGATATTATCCCAATACTTTTGAATCACGATCTTCCATATTATGAAGCTATCGATAAACAAACGCTTTATGAAAATCTTAGACAACGGCTCCTGAAAAGGACTCGCTTTCAAGTCAATTTTGCTAAGGGACGAATGGCGAGATTTGCTCGTGAACTTAAAGGGTTGACCGCCGAAGCAATTTCGGTTTTAACCCAGGATGTTTTTAAGTATTTGAATCCAGCCATAATTCAAGAAATTGAATTATTAACTCCTACCGCTAATGACACTAATTTTGAGGAATTGATTGAGTTTTTTAAGCTCGAAAACTATGTAGAAAAGTAGGTGATATCAGCTTAACAACAAGATCAAAAAGGCAATCAATGATAGTGTTGCCGAATCAACTAAAAACTACTAAAATCGATTAAACGCGATTAAACGTGATCAATAATACCTCAATAATCGGAAATATCTGTTCGGATACGCTCTAAGGAACTATTCATATCTTTCAATTGTTTTTGAATTGCTAATAACTGACCTTCAAGTCTGGAAACTTTGCTAAATTGATTCTGCTCCTTGAGCACCTTGTCGAACTTTTCCTCCTGCTCCTGCTTGAATTCATCGACACTATCACTGATATTGCTGGTGATAATTCCAACAAACAGATTGATAGTAATCATCGCCCCCAACATCACAAAGCTTACAAAAAAAAGGACACCAATCAGGGGTAAAGCTGAGGGATTTGTGCAAAGTGCTTCTATACCATCGTAACCATAGCTTTCGCAGCCATACATTTGGATGTACATCAAATCTGTCCAACCTTCTAGGGTTACTACTTGAAATAGAGACAAGATAGATTTGGGTAAGGAAGAAAAGTGCATCGGATCGTTTTCAGCAAATAAAAAGGTTCCGGCTACCCCATAAATATAGAACAAAATACAGAGAAGTAAAAATACATATCCCATGGAGGGTAGGCTTTTGAGTAGAGCTCGGACGAGTATTTGTAAGCGAGGCAAAGCAGATATTAGCCTAAATACTCTCAGCAGCCTAAGCATACGTAGCACTATAAAATATTGATTATCAATGGGCAATAGTAACGCCACAACAATGAATAAATCAAATAGATTCCAGCCATTTTTAAAGTAGTTCCATGGATGACTAGCTTCAGCACCTATCTTAATAAAAATTTCAGCAATAAAAAACCCTAATATTAGATGTTCTATAAAAGTGACAATAGTGCCGTACTTTGCTGTAAATGATGGATAAGTTTCCAGACCTACTATAATGCTAGCCAAGATTATTACGCTCAAAACTGTATTCTGAAAGAGTTCAGAATTAGAAATTTTTTGGAGTGCTACCTGCATAAAAAAAATTAGATAAACAATTACAGTGGGCAACTTGTGATATAATTATATCCCGATGAATACTTATCATTCCGGGTGCTTGGTCATTGGTAATTAGTCATTAGTCCTTAGAAATCACTAATGAATAAACTATAGTACCACTATCCTTAGGCAATTATTACTATACTATATATCGCATTTATCAATTCGGTGAGGTACAAAGTTCTGGGTTTTAGGGAGCCTCGGAGCAGGGAGCCTCGGAGCAGGGAACAGGGAACAGGGAGAAAATCCAGCGTTGCTTAATAATGGAATGATTTTAAGAGTAGGTGCGCTTTCCAATGGGCGAGTAAATCGCCCTTGGGTCGCACCTCTGGAATGGGCATCAGGCGTGGAATGGGCATCAGGCGTGGAACTGGCATCTTGCCAGTTTCAATGTCTTGATGCAGTCGCTCATGGGGGAAACCCCCGCAGGTCGGCGCTGCATCGCTATATTTTCGAGCGGGCAGGATGCCCACTCTACTCCTATTCATTCCTCAATTCAGCAACGCCGAAAATCCCTCCCTACTCCCTACTCCCTACTCCCTACTCCCTACTCCCTACTCCCTACTCCCTACTCCCTACTCCCTACTCCCTACTCCCTACTCCA
>NZ_JAAHHZ010000029.1:0-90464 GCF_010672005.1 Moorena sp. SIO4A5
AGAGTCGGTTTAAAACCAATCTTAAAAAAGGGATGGTCGAAAATAGGAGAAAGACCAATGGCGATTGTTCAACATCGTTATCAATGGTTGTATGTCTATGGATTTGTCCAACCTAAGACTGGAAAAACTTTATGGTATTTAATCCCCAGAGTCAATACAGAATGGTTAAACCTAGTCTCTAAAAAATTTGCTGAAGATGTGGGAGCATCCCATTTTGGAAAATACAAGAAGAGGGTGGGGTTTAATTTCGCGAGTATTGCTCGCGAAGTTAAACCCCATTGTAAGGCTCAACTACTTAGGCTGGTAGAATACAGAGGTAGATGTTCATACGCTTTGATTATGAAGAAAGCCGAACGGGAAGAACTAGAAGCTTGTTTAAAACGAGCCAGCGAGATCCTGTACAACAATACTGACACGGATAGCTTGGAAACCCTGGCAGATATTGAAATTGCAGTCAGGAAGCAAGTTTTAGAACACGTCAGTCCCAAAATTGCCTTTTTTTTATCACAAAAAAGACCAATACCCAACGAGGTAAAACCCGAACCATTAAAAGTTGTCTCGGAAAACTGAAGATTACGAAAAAACAAGCAGATGCTTTGGGAATATAACCATTAACGCGACATAGTCCTCTGTTGGAAAAATGCTGTCTTCTCTTGAGTGCCAATGAATCTTATCACAATGCAGAAACGGATTTATATCTCTTAACTGGACTCAAAGTTGGTCATTCCACTCAACATTGGCCTTTGGCCACGCTACGCGAACGAAAAGTTAACCAAATTGAGTTACCACCTCCTGATCTAAAACAAGGGTTATCCGAAGTAAGTGTTGATGGCGGAAAAATTCGCTTAAGGACGGAAGTTAAAGGAGAACCTAGTGTTTGGCAAGAATACAAAACAGCTCGCTTACAAGGGATTTATTACGGAGCCTTCTTTCAAGACAATCTATCTTTAACTGATTGGATAAACAGTCAAAACTTGACCGTACCCTTATACTGCTTGGGAGATGGACATGATGGCATCTGGAATATATTTGCTCTTATTGGTGAGCCTCAGCATCGAATTGAAATCCTGGACTGGTATCACTTAACCGAAAACATTCATAAAATAGAAACAAATAAATCAATCAAAGAACAGTTAGAGGCTTACCTGTGGAAAGGACAGGTGTCTGAGGCAATGAAGTTGCTTAAGTTGGCGAAGCCAGTGGGTGGAACTAACTTTATTGGCTATCTCAAAAAACACCGTAAAAGGTTAATCAATTATCACTCTTTCCAACGGGAGCAAATTTGTTCAATTGGAAGCGGAGCGGTGGAATCGGCTGTCAAACAAATCAGCCACCGAGTTAAATTAACCGGAGCCCAGTGGCGACCAGAGAATGTTGCTAATATCTTACAACTGCGTTGTGCCTATCTCAATGGTCAACTAGCTATTTAAGCCCTTAAAAATTCTCTCTTCCTTTGACTGTATTCGCGAGTTATAATCGCGAATAGATGTCCCATGGGGATTGAGAGTAATGGGTAGAAGAGTTTCAAGTCAGTCACAACAAGATAAACTACAGAGAATAACTCGTTTACAGACGGCGATTGCCAGCCTCGAAACCTACAAAAGTTTCTTCGAGGGTCAAGGGGAACTCGCTCCGGAAGATGCTTGGGTAGCACGTTATCAAGTCCGACAGCCCCAAAAAGCCTACTGGTACTATAAACTACAAGCTCCTTCACCCACTTTTCCCACCACAGGTGATACCCCCAAGCTAAGTAAATATAAGCATTTGGGGAAGGCTGGAAGTCAAGCCCATGTTGCTGGGGTGATGGCTGTAGCCAGAAGAACCATAGTTTCCGAATTACAAAAAAATATTGATTCTCTAAAAAATAGCTTACTAGATATTTCTTTCGACTCGGAGCAAGAAAATATCTAAGTTAGGTTATTATTCGCGAGCATAACTCGCGAATAAGTTTTTCCTTTTTTCCAAAATGGGATGCTCCCGAAGATGTGGGCATTTCTCCAAAAAAAAAGTGTTGTTAGTAGAAGATAATGCTGGATGGCATCGGAGTAAGAAGGTAAAAATTACTTCAGGAATTAAACTAGAGTTTTTGCCCCCATACTCTCCAGAATTACAACCAGCAGAAAGACTGTGTAAATTAGGGGATGAACCTTTAGTAAATAATTGTTTTGAGACGATTGATGAAATCGAAGAATTGTTAGTAAAACGTTGTCAGGTTTTGAGTGAGATGAAAGAAGAAATTATAAATTTAACTTTCTATCATTGGCTAGCTTCTATTTAAGCATTTTTTTAATGGGGTATGACAACCGGATTTAGTATAATGCCTCTATCTCCAACCCAGATGATTCTGGAGAGTCCAAAGCGATGACGGACGGGAGCATGTCACTTATGCAGCAACATTAGTACTAAATCTAGGGAATGGGGAATGGGGAATGGGGAATGGGGAATGGGGAATGGGGAATGGGCATTGGTGACAAGTTAAGCAAAAGAGCAATTTGTCAAGTACTTTCCAGAAATTGCTGTATCCTGTACTAGGTAAACTATTCAGTGCGATCGCTAACCCCAAACTGTGCGATCGCTAACCCCAAACTGTGCGATCGCTAACCCCAAACTGTGCGATCGCTTCGAGCACCAGCATATGCGGCTCGCGAACCGTAGACTAACTGAAGTATCGGTGGTTACAAAGGTAAAAAGAGAATGGCTCCCCCGCCAAAAAAGTATTAGAGACCACACCAGACCGCGAAACCAGCCCAATATAGATGAACATTGTCATAGCTCAACAACTAGAAGATTTAGTCAAACCTTGCGTGTACAATCAACTAGCCTACTACCGCTCATTAGACATGATTTGCAGGATATTGAGTAACCCATAGATGCTGGCAGTGGTATTGAGTTTACTGGGTCGGCAAGTACCATCAGTAACAGAGCTCAATCGAATGCTAGCAAGGGAAAACTTGCTGTGGGCGAAGGCAGTGAAAGTGTCTCAACAAGCCCTATCTCAAAGATTCTTAACCTTTCCAGCATCATTGTTTCAAAGAGTACTAAAAGACTTACTAGTTTTGTTAAACCAACGTTGGCAGCAAAGAAACAGAGAAAGTCCGGTAAGCGTTAAAAGAGCGAGAAAGTATTTTGAACGTTTGTGGATAGTAGACATTTCCATAATATAATCAAATTCCAAAAAATAGACTATAATAAGTAAATATTGTTCGATCCAAAAAAATAAATGGAAAAATATACTTGGAACTATATCCAGAAAAACCCTAAACAAACCAAAAGACTATTAGGTATTGATTATCAACAATTATAGCAATTAATTGAACTAGGTAAGCTTCTCAATAAAAGAAAGCAAGAAGAAATTGAGAAAACTAAAATTAGAATCAATCAAGCAGGAGGAGGAAATCATCCTAAACTATTAGAGTCAGAGCAAATCGTTTTAATGTTAATTTATTTAAGGTATCATTTGAGCTTTCAACTTTTAGGACTTATTTTTAAAATCAGTGAATCAACGGCTCATAATATTTTTACTTATTGGCAAAAAAATTGTGAAAACGACTTACCTACCAGTTGATTATCACAAGTAAAAAAGTTTCAAAAAGAATAAAAAATTATTGAACAATTAGATAATGATGAATTGATTTTAGACAGTACTGAGCAGTCTATTGAAAGACATTATGATTATCAATAGCAAAAAAAATATTATTCATAAAAGCAAAAAATACATACTTTTAAAAATCAATTTATTGTTTTACCAAAAGCTGATCGCGCTGATTGACTGACAAAAGTTAGGTTGAAAATGGCTCAAATACTTACCAGACTTGTAAGAGCAAGACTTGACTAAAGGGAGTGTTTCCCCGCATCCTCAGGACAGATACCACTCAAATCCTAGGAATGCGATGAAAAAAAACTCCCGACTCTACAATGCCTTGAAGACATGGATAAGTCAACCCTGTGAGTGGGCACACCTGAGCCACCTAACCACCTGTTTATGGATGGTGGCAGCCCTGATTCAGACAGGGGAAGTGAATTTGCCCCGATGGATTCCCTACATCCCGTGTCGTGGCCAATATGCTCAAAGCAAACAACGCCGAATGCACCGTTGGCTGCATAATGCCCGAATCAATGTCCATCGATGGTACAAACCTTTGATTAAAGCAGCCTTGGCGGATTGGAAAGATGGGTGTATTTACTTGAGTTTAGACACCTCGATGTTTTGGGATGAGTACTGTCTGGTTAGATTGGTAGTGGTGCATCGAGGACGAGCCTTACCAGTGAGCTGGCGAGTGATGAAGCATCAGAGTGCAACGGTAGCATTCAAAGATTATCGGGAGATGCTCCAACAATCGATACACCTTTTACCCAAAGAGGTTAAGGTGATCCTACTGGCAGATCGAGGGTTTGTCCACACCGATTTAATGAAAGCTTTGACCAATAAATGGGGTTGGCATTACCGGATTCGTCTGAAAAAGGACACTTGGATTTGGCGAGCAGGTAAAAGTTGGCATCAGCTCAAAGATTTCCATTTTAATCGGGGTGAGGTCTTGTGCTTTCACAATGTCAGAGTGCACAAGGAATATTGGTATGGTCCAGTTGATCTGATTTTTGGTTGCAACAATGTAAATGGTGATAATGGGCCATTGTTAGTGATGAAAATACCACCCTTCAAACCTTTGCCGAATATGGGTTTCGCTTTGATATTGAGGAAAACTTTTTAGATGACCAGTCCAATGGATGGAATGTGCAGAAGTCTCAAATTCGCTCAGTTCCAGCCTTATCTCGGTTGTGGTTCATTCTAGCTGTGGCTACGTTGTACGTCACGGCTCAAGGGGTTGAGGTGGTAGAGTCTGGTAAACGTCGATGGGTTGACACTCACTGGTTTCGAGGAAACAGCTATTTTCGGATTGGTTGGGAGTGGGTCAAATCATCTTTAGAGAATGGCTGGAAATTAATTCATCGGGTTTGTTTTTCCAGCAATCATGACCCTTATCCTGCGATGGCTTCGCGCAAACAACATCAGCAACGGCACTATCAACTAGAGTTTAAGGTACAAACGTACCAATATGCTGTTGAATAGTTTTGTCAGTCAACCAGGCTGATCGCGTAGCGTGGCCTACGGCCTTAGATCTTGTCGATGTAGTAATCGGAAAACCTGGCCCTATGAGTGATATTAAAATCTGTCGAAAAACTTTGAGTAAATTTAATGATCAACAAACTTTTAGTGGGGATAAAGCTTACATTGGAGAAACTCAAATCACAACTCCCTATAAAAAACCGAATAATGGAGAATTAACAGAGACTCAAAAATCCGAAAATAAAGCTTTATCATCTAATCGAATTTTTATTGAACATTTAATTAGAGTTTTAAAATTTTTTAAAATATCTCAAGAAAGATTTAGTTTGCGTAAAACTCGATATAAATCAGTTTTTTTAACTGCGGATTAGTGCGATTAAGAATTGGGTCGCTAATTTTAGAAGTAATAAAATCGGATGTTTAAGAGCAATTGATTGACGTTATCATGAGCCATATTTTTCCTATAAAATTAGATTTTGTGTCTTCAAACCATTATTAATTCGTTCTTAAAGCTAAATTTTAAATTAGGTCTTGACAAACTTGTTTTCCTTGCTGTGACTGGGTTATGGTTTTTTGGAGATGTCTAGTGGATGCTTCGACATTAGAGGCATTGTTTCGTAAGCTAAAAAGTTTAGAAACAGTACCTCTGGGTCAATTAGGAGGTAGAATCTGTACGGTGGTAGAAGAAACAGGCTTTCCAGTCGAAACCTGGTTTAAATCTAATCCTTACACCCATGAGAGTAACTTTGTGCCCAACTTGTTAGAATTGATCCCAGCCAAAACGCTACTCATCTTAGATAGAGGGTTTTGGAACTTTCGCTTTTTTGAGGAGTTGAATCTTGGGTAAATCTGACTTCATTACCAGGCTCAAAGGGAAAGGAAAATATAAATCTGTACGCACTTTGAGTCACTCTGGACAACATCATGACCAACTAATTAGGTTGGGAACAGGTTATCAAGGTAATCCAATTCTCAACTTACGTAAGTCGTGGTAAAACATGGTTCAACATGGTATCGCTACCTAACTTCTGTGATAGAGCCTGAAGTTTTACCTCCCTACCTCGTAGCTGATTTGTACGCTCGTCGCTGGCGAATTGAGGAGACTTTTATCACTCGAATAACGCTTATTGGGTTTGAGTTACTTGTGGACTGGTTCTGTCAATGGTATTCAATTACAATTGTGGGCTACTTGGTTATTTTATGTGGTCTTAATCGACCTATCCGATGAGGTAGCTAAGGCCTTTGGCCACGCTACGCGAACAGAATTATCAATACCAATGGAGTGTATTTCTGTAGAAATGGTTTTTCGCGGACTGTATCATTTTGGAGTTGCCTATCATCAAGGGAAAGCCACTGACCCAGTGGCCTATTTAACGGCTCTCGAGAACCAAGAAAAGGGGGTTGTCAAAGCCCCTCGTACCAGGAGAAAAAAACCTCCCCTTGATTTGTCTCCTTTCCCACACTCAGAGGGCTTGACAAATTGCTATGCCTGCTTAACTGTCACCAATGCCCATTACCCATTACCCATTACCCATTACCCATTACCAGAGAAGGGATATGATAAATAGTCAAATTGTCTTTTTTATTGTCCCTTTGCCAGCACTATGGGTAAGTTTACCTTAAGACCAGCCACAGAAGCTGATGTAGCGATTCTGTTTAATTTGATTAAGGCACTAGCAGAGTATGAGAAACTCTCCGAAGCTGTCACTGGCAATGCTGATGACCTGAAAGAACACCTGTTCGGCGCTAAACCCTATGTAGAGGCGATTATCGTTGAACAGGGTGGTCAAGGGGTGGGATTTGCACTGTTTTTCCACAACTATTCCACATTTCTAACTAAGCCGGGAATTTATCTAGAAGATTTATTTGTATTACCGGAATTTCGCCGCCAAGGTATCGGTAAAGCCATACTCAGTTACCTGGCTCAGCTAGCAGTGGAGCGTGGCTATGGGCGTTTAGAATGGAGTGTACTGGATTGGAATGAACCTGCGATGGCATTTTATGAACATATGGGAGCAGCAGTATTGCCAGACTGGAGAATTTGTCGAGTGACTGGGACGGCTCTCAATCAGCTAGCTGAGTATACTGATCCGGCTTCGACTGACTAATGTTGCTCAAATGCTATACTACGAGGTATATACAGCTGCGACCCTAAACATCTAGTTGCAGGTCAACGGCAAAAATGACATAGGGTAATTTACATATCGGTTTATATTAATAAAATCACTAATGACTATTTGGGTAAACGAGCAGATTGATCCATCGGGTCTTCTATACTCTTGTATTGCCACTTGCAACGAAGAGCAGGCGAGGGATTGCCACGAGTCGTTTCAGAATAACTTGACTGATCAGCAAAAAGCAGCGGGTTGGGTTGCCCGATTACGCACAGTTAAGTCTTGGGATGAAGTGCCGGTGAATACCTTGAAACTGAATTAGATCAAAACTGATATCATCCCCGGCAGCATCAATACTGTAAAGGATAGGGTAATTGGGTAAAAGGTAATTGGGTAAAAGGTAATTGGGTAAAAGGTAATTGGTAATTGTAATTACTCCCTGACCATACAATTACCCAAAAAAAACCAACGACAAAGAACACTACCGGGCACCACTAGACATGACATGATGTCTTGACAGTTAACCGTCAACCTACCCTAAATCGGACGCCAAAGGCGAACAACCTTCAACCTTCAACCTCCAACATTCAACATTAAACCTTCAACATTCAACCTTCAACCTTCAACAAAAAATCAACTGACCTTCTAAGCCCAAGATCTATTTTGGCTTGGGCAGTCGTAGCAAATTGGAACGGATTGGACCGAGAATCTGGTTTAGCTCACGCAATTGATCAGCTGTCCCCATACAAATCAGTAGGTCTCCTGGTATGAGTTTAGTGTCACCGTCTGGTCCAGCAATCAGACGACCGGAATCCCGGCGAATTGCTAAGACCATAGCACCAGTTTGCGATCGCAGTCGGGCTTCCCTGAGGGTTTTGCCCACGCAAGGACAGGTTTCGGGGTCTAGCAGAAACTCTTCCATATAAAAAGAGCTATCAGTTCCGGTTAGAATCCCATCCACAAAATCCATGACTTGGGGTCTAAGGGCTGCAGCTGCCAAGCGTCTACCACCAGTGATGTAGGGAGAAACTACAGCATCTGCACCAGCTCGCTGCAATTTTTGAACAGCTTCTTCAGAGCTAGCACGAGCGATGGCTCGAATTCGGGGATTGAGGGTTTTGGCAGACAAGATAATATAGAGATTTTCGGCATCTGAGGGCAGGGCAGCCACCAGACAAATTGCCCGTTCAATCCCCACATTTAGCAGAGTTTCATCCAAGGTGGCATCTCCGTGTACAGAAATACAACCCATATCCTGGACAGCTTGAACCTGTTCCAATCGGGAGTCAATTGTCACAAATGGGATTCCCTCAGCCTTAAATTCTACAGCAATCTGACGCCCAGTCCGTCCAAACCCACACAAAATGTAGTGTTTCGTCAAACTATCTAGCAAGCGCTTCTGTTGCCTCATGCGAATTCCATCTTGAAAGTAGCCTTGAATTAGGGCTTCTGTAAACCGGTTAACAATGTAACCGATACTAATAATGCCCATAAAAATCAGAGAAATGCTGAATAGTCTTGCCCGATCTCCCATCGGCCGTACTTCTTGATAGCCCACTGTCGAAAGCGTGATTACCGTCATGTAGGCTGAATCCAACCAGCCCCAGCCTTCAACCACCCGATACCACAGAGTTCCAATCAGAAATACACCCCCGAGAGTGATCCCACCGGCAATCAGCTCTTGGCGAAGACGTCGATATTTTTGCTCAAGGGTTGAATACACCGTTGCTTGTCATGGGTTAACTTAACTTAATACCTAGAGAAAATTCAGGTCAAACTGGCAACACCGAAAGCTGACACTGGTTTTTAATATTACATATATAAATATGATTAAGTTTATTGCTTTGCTATCGGTATAGTTCACAAATATAGTTTACAGATATAGTTCACAGATATAGCAGTTCTAAATGATTTCAAAAATATAGTGCCCTTATCGAACGCGATCGTGTCGGCTGTGGCCGTAGGCCACGCTGCGCGATCGCTGAATCGCTATAACCCTTGCCCAGCAAGGATTGAATAGTTTGCCAATTTTAAAACTGATTTAGTATTGCTATATAATTTACAGATATAATTTACAGATAGAGTTCACAAATAGAGTTCACAAATAGAGTTCACAAATAGAGTTCACAAATAGAGTTCACAAATAAAGTTCACAAATAAAGTTCACAAATAAAGTTCACAGATCTAGTAAAGTGTTCAAGACATATGAAACCAGGCGGTCAATGCGACTGCCAAGGCATCTGCTAAATCATCTGGTTTGGGGATGGTGTCTAAGTTTAACTCCCGCATAACAGCCTGCTGAACCTCATATTTATCCGCATTACCATATCCTGTCAAAGCCTGTTTAATCTGACCCGGTGTAAACTCTACCATTGGAACTTCATGTTGTGCTGTTACTAACACCACAACACCCCGTGCCTGAGCTACGGAGATCGTAGTACTCATACGGTAGAAAAAAAGTTTTTCAATCGCCACCAGATCCGGTTGGCAGTGTTCCAGCAGGGTGTGTAAATCCTCGTAAATCGTACACAGTCGTGAGCCGTAATCAGTTTTGGCAGGGGTTTGGATGATGCCAAAATCTAGCAACTGCAATGGTTCAGGGGTTGCCTGTATTGGTGACTGGCTAGAACGCTTTGCCACTCCTAAGGAGCTTTTTGTGTTTCCTGACTTACTAATTTGGGTTGTTTGGCAACTAATTGCCCCAAAACCTAAAGTAGCTAGTCCTGGGTCAATTCCCAAAATTCGCTTTTCCATCTGCCTCACTGCAGTCAATCCCTGTCCAGTCTAATAACTAGATTAGGTTAATGGTGTTAGTGCTATCATCCCTAATCCCTAGTGCTATCATCCCTAATCCCTAGTGCTATCATCCCTATTACCTAGGCAAGCGTTCCCCATTAAGTCATGAGCTGTAAGCAGCTACACTTGTCACAGGAATCACAAAAGTCTGGTGTAGCTGACTAATTGGGATTATTCTCTTTCACCCCGTATTTTTTGGGGTTACACCACTACTCTCATACCCTAAATGGGAACTCAACCGACCTCACCACTTTCGGCATATCGACGGGTAAATTCTGATCATAACGTCTAGGTACCGGATATTGTATTAATCACACCTTAGCCTAATTATCTGAAACTGTGGTGATCAGTACCAGCTTCATGGTGAATTCACCATTGAGGTGCGACCCTAGGCCGCGAGCAATCCCTCGCGGCCTAGGAGGCGCGCACCTTGATCAGTAATATCAATGGAAACCGCTATACCTCAAGGGTGAGCGGCTATGTGAATCACGCGCTTTTCACACGAAGGTTTGATTAGGCAAAGAAAGTACCAATCTGACAGGCACTTCCGGAGCCTGAGCCGTTCCTCACTACATGCATCGCCTCCTTGTCAAGTGCTGGAGTTCGACCAGCAATGTCTATCCAGCTTTTGTACTTACCATACTCAGTGTAGTTATGTCCTCAATCAGTCTTTTCAAAAGAGCTCTACGTACCCTACAAAATGAATCGAGAGGTCGAATTCCTCAGCGGGTCAACCGTTGGTTTAAGTGGTTAGCCCCTGGATTACTAGTGAAGCGTTGGATACTTTTAAGTGCTGGTGGTGTAGTGCTAACAAGTTTGGGATTAGCGATTTGGGTAAAGCTAACTCCAGTTTTTTACATCATTAAATTCACAGCCCAAGTTTTAGAGAAAATTACCACCATTATTCCTAACCATGTGTCTGGTCCAATTGCGCTGATCTTGGGTCTACTTTTCATCTTCTGGGGGCAAACCCGGACGGTAGGATCAATTACGGAAGTTTTAAAACCCGACCACGATCGAAAACTGATTGATGTGCTGATGGATCATCGTCGGTTAAACCGGGGACCGAAAATGGTAGTCATTGGGGGTGGCACTGGTCTTTCTAGCTTACTTAGAGGACTAAAGGTTTATAGTGCTAATATCACTGCTATTGTTACGGTAGCTGATGATGGGGGTTCCAGTGGACGGCTGCGACGGGAAATTGGAGTGTTACCACCAGGGGATATTCGTCACTGTTTAACGGCACTGGCAGACCAAGAAAAGTTGTTAACCGAACTGTTTGAATACCGTTTTCGAGCTGGTAGTGGTTTAGTCGGTCACAGTTTTGGAAACCTTTTCCTGACCGCAATGAGTGATATTACTGGCGATCTAGAACAAGCTGTTGCTGCTAGTTCTCAGGTATTAGCAGTGAGAGGAAGAGTGTTGCCAGCTACCCTAACTGATGTCAGCCTTTGGGCTGAATTAGCTGATGGACGTCGCATCGAAGGAGAGTCTAATATTACTGATGCTCGGGGAGTGATCAAAAAAATTGGTTGTACTCCCGAAAATCCACCTGCTTTACCAGCAGCACTCAAGGCAATTGAGGAAGCTGATTATATTATAATAGGACCCGGTAGCCTCTATACCAGCATTATTCCCAATCTGTTGGTGCCAGAAATTACCGATGCGATCGCAGCTCGCTTGATACCCCGCATCTACGTTTGTAATATCATGACCCAGCCAGGGGAAACTGATGGATATAGTGTTTCTGACCATATTAAAACTATTGATGAAGCCTGTGGGAAAAGGCTATTTAACGCGGTACTGGTGAATCGAAAATACCCCTCAGCTGGGTCACTGATTAAGTATGCTCAAGTTAAGTCTCATCCAGTTTTTCTGGATCGAGAAGAAACTTCTAAATTAGGGCGTCGGATTGTGGCGACCAATGTCATGTATGAAGATGAGGAAACTCATTTAGTGCGGCACAATTCGGAAAGACTGGCACGGGTTTTATTACGATGGTATAGTCGAGCACATGCTTAGATAAGGTGAGTGTGAGGAAAATTTTTAAAGGAAAATAAAAGCTGAGATATTAACTCAGAATAACTATTATTCGAGGTACTCTATTGCTAAATAACTAATGACAAAAATTTTTCTAGCTGATGCTAAAGCAACCCGTACGCTAGGTGTGGAATTGGGGAAATCTCTGCCAGCTAGTAGCATCATTTTGCTGGAGGGAGACTTAGGGGCTGGCAAAACCACCCTAGTTCAGGGTATTGGTGAGGGACTAGGCATAACTGATGCCATTGTCAGTCCCACCTTTACTCTGATCAATGAGTATACAGAGGGACGTATCCCCCTGTATCACCTCGATTTGTACCGCTTATCCACCTCAGAAGTAGAGTCATTAAACCCAGAACACTACTGGGAGGGAATTGAGGTTGCTCCGGGAATTGTGGCCATCGAGTGGGCTGAGCGCCTACACTATTTGCCATCCAGTTATCTACATCTAAGACTAACCTATTCCCAGGAAGGTGGACGTCAGGCTCAATTCACTTGTAACGGTAAGTTTGATTTAACTTGGCTGTTGGATAGGTTATCTGGTTGTTCGCCCTTGGCGTCTAGTGTAGAGTAGGGTGAAGGTTAGTGGGATTGAGGTTGACCAAAAATTTGGGTCAACTTTAATTTTTTCCCACTACCTATTAAATCCTATTATTAAGTCCTATAGTTAAATCCTATACTGTTTAACTGGTAAAAGTTAAAGCTTCACCTCGCACTTCTGTGTTCAATTTTCCTCTGTCGTAGACTACTTGACCACCAACAATGGTCATCACTGGCCATCCGGTTAAGTTCCAAGCTTCAAAAGGACTCCATCCGCATTTTGTTAAAAGTTCTTCCCGTAACACTGGGTGGTAATTTTCTAAATCTACCAGTACCAAATCCGCATCATAGCCAGGAGCGATCGCACCTTTGTTGGGAATTCCATAAGCCTTAGCAACTGCTGTAGACATCCAGTCAGATACTTGAGCCACACTACACCGTCCCTCTATGGCTTGAGTCAGCATCAGTGGCAGAGATGTTTCTACTCCAGGCATTCCCGAAGGAGTGTGGGGGTACCCTTTGGCTTTTTCCTCCAAGGTGTGAGGAGCATGGTCTGTAGCGATAAAATCAATGACCCCATCGAGTAGAGCTTGCCAAAGAACTTCATTGTCGTGGCAGGAGCGCAAAGGCGGATTCATCTGTGCCAGGGTACCAATCTCTGCATAAGCATCGGTATTTAGTAAGAGGTGCTGGGGAGTCACTTCCGCCGTCACCCAGCTAGGTTTGTCTTCCCTAAGCAATTCAGCTTCTTCTGCCGTGGATAGGTGCAAGATATGCAAGCGCCGCTGATATTTTTTAGACAACTTCAGAGCTAACTTGGTGGCATTAAGGGCAGCTTGATTGTCCTGAATCTGAGAGTGAACAGCAGGGTCAGTAATTCCAGCAAATTCCTTACGCCGCTGATTAATTCTGGCTTGGTCTTCAGCGTGTACTGCAATTAAGCGATTGTACTTCCGAGAACCTTCGCTAAAACCTTCAGCAAAAATTGGTTCTATCACTGCTTCATGATCTACCAATAGTGCACCATGAGCTGAACCCATGAATATCTTAATCCCACAAGTCGGCTGGGCATTGTGCAAATCTGGCTGATTTGCTGGTGTTGCGCCGATAAAAAAGCCATAATTAACTAAGCACTTATCTGCCGCTCGTTTGAGCTTGTCATCCAGTGGGGCTTGGGTCGTCGTCGGAGGACGAGTATTCGGCATCTCTAAAAAGGACGTCACTCCACCCTTGGCACAGGCACAACTGGCAGTAAATAAGTCTTCTTTATGTTCTAGACCTGGTTCCCGAAAATGGACTTGGGGATCAATTACCCCTGGCAACAAAGTTAAGCCTTGAGCGTCTATTTCTTTATATGCCGTAACGTCCGTTGGCACTGGGATGTCTGGGGCAACCTGAACAATCCTTCGACCGCAGGTGTGGATATCCCCCAGTAAAAATTCACCAGAGGGCAATAGAATACGAGCATGGCGGATAAACAAGCAAAAGTCAGACAACATAGGAGGATGTTATAATTTGACAGTTTCCCTGCTCGGTGTCTAGGTAGATACAGTAGATACAAACCTGATATATAGCTAAATACAGACAACCGCAGCTAACCTACCACCATGGCACAAACAAACAGGGTTGTCCTGCCAAATTGACTTTATTCACAAAACTTTACATAATCTTGATTTAGGCTCCCCTACTAACTTGAAATTTTTAAGATCTAGCTAGAAAACCCCAGACGTTTAAATTTGCTGTTAAATTTGCTGTTAAATTTGCTGATAATTTCCCAATCAGCTATTTGTTGAAATTTCCTCAAACTTGTGTATCGGTAGTAGTTGAATGGATATGAGTCGTGTACCAGATAAAAGACCAGAAAAAAAACCTACACAGCCTTCTAAAGACAATGCTTGGGTAGAAGGAATAAGAACAATTACCTTGAGTGCTGTTCTTGCCTTTGGGATTCGCACGTTTGTGGCTGAAGCGCGATACATCCCATCGGGATCGATGCTACCGACACTACAGATTAACGACCGCTTGATTATTGATAAGATAAGTTATCGCTTTTTCCAAGACCCACAACGAGGAGAAATTGTGGTATTTGCTCCCACTGAAAGGCTGAAAGAGCAAAATTTTAAAGATGCTTTTATCAAGCGCATAATTGGGTTACCCGGTGACAAGGTTTTGGTTAAAAATGGGCGAGTTTATATCAATGATAAAGAAATAGAGGAAAAGTATATCGTAGAAGCACCACAGTACGATTTTGGACCAGAAACAGTACCACCAGACGAATACCTAGTGCTGGGAGATAACCGTAACAATAGTTACGACTCTCACCACTGGGGCTTTGTCCCTCGTGACAAAATTATCGGTCGTGCGGTAGTGCGGTTTTGGCCGTTAAATCGAATGGGGAAATTGAAACCAAATCCGAGTTATCCTGAACGGTTGAATCAGTCAACTGAATTATAAAGTATCAGTACTTCACTATTGATATTTTCGACTTGCTGGACACCAAGTTTGCACGACACGACCAATTAATTCTTGCCCTAGCCAGGGGGTATTACTAGAAAGGGATTTGAGGTTTTTTTGGTGAACAGTCCAAGGGGATTTAGGATTAAATAAGACTAATTCAGCGGATTGACCAGTAGCAGTGCTAGGGGGGTCTTGCTGTAGACAAATAGCAGGATTTGTGCTAAGACTTTTCCAAAGTTCTAAGGCTGACCAATCCCCTGTCTCGACTAGAGTATGCCAGAGCAGGGGTAGGGCTAGCTCTAAACCAATCACTCCTGGTGGTGCTTCAGCAAAGGCAACAGTTTTTTCTTCATAAGTGTAGGGAGCATGGTCAATTGCGATCGCATCAATAATCCCCTCCCGAACACCTCGGATCAGTGCGGCTTGGTCAACTGGGTTTCCCAACGGGGGTTCCAAGCGCAAATTGGAGTTGTAACTGCATAAGTCTTCAGTATTGAGCAATAGATGCATCCAAGTGGTACTGGCTGTTACTGGCAAACCCGCTGCCTTAGCTGATTCAATCAATTGGACAGCGCGACTGGTGGAGATACGCATGAGATGGACTGGCGTGCCAGTAGTTGCTACAACTTCTAATAAGGCAGCGATAGCGGATGATTCTGCGATCGCAGGATTCCCTGGCAAACCCAAACCAATTGATTGGATACCTTCTCGCATCACTCCCCCATTTGCCAACTTAGGGTCACAAGCCCAAAGTGCCACTGGTTTACCCAAGGGTTGTAGGTATTCCAACAACCGTCGAACTAGCCCTAAATTACATAAAGGACGTTCATCGGTAAAGCCCACTACTCCCCCTAGAGCTAGTTCCGCTAATTCAGTCATTTGCTGTCCTTCTAACCCGATGGTAAAGGCACCCCAGTAATAGAGTTGAGGTGAAGAAGGTGGGAGGGTCAGATGGGGAGAGTTTTGGAGTTCTTGCCGTTGTGCCAAAACAGCAGCATTGTCTAGGCGGGGGTTAGTGTCAGGCAAAATGGCTAAGCGAGTAAAGCCTCCATTTGCTGCTGCTGCCAGTAGTGAAGACCAGGTTTC
This sequence comes from Moorena sp. SIO4A5, assembly GCF_010672005.1. Lineage (NCBI taxonomy): Bacteria > Bacillati > Cyanobacteriota > Cyanophyceae > Coleofasciculales > Coleofasciculaceae > Moorena > Moorena sp. SIO4A5. The sequence continues at coordinate 16,099 of NZ_JAAHHZ010000029.1, forward strand.
CCGCTGCTCATGTCCTGGTGCACCAGAATGGCTGTAGAGGTCTACTAGTCCTGGTCCTAAAATGTGTCCCTGACAATCTTGCACCACTGTATCGCTAGAGATTTCCTTGATGTGAGTTTCCACTGCCGTGATTACACCATCAGTAATCAGCACATCAGCGACTTGGTCAATTCCAGAAACTGGGTCTAAAACCCGGACTTGTTGAAGTAGTTTACTATTCATTGGGGAAAGGGAAAAGGAAAAATAATTGGCTTTTAACTCAATCCCCCTTTCTAGCTACTCATATCTAAATTACTTGTTATGACTACTTATTTTTTACATTACTACGTACAATTTAAAAATACCACTTTGCCAGATTATGTCAGACCTCAGAAGAGGTGACGAAATAGCCTGAAACCCTTTACGCTTAAAGGGTACTGAATCATTGCAGGCTTTCTGGGAGCATCCCAATTTGGAATAAACATACCACATTAAGCTGTATGAACCCGATGTTAATGCCCATATCAAAAGATATATTTTTCAAAATGGGATGCTCCCGACATTATTAATTTTTATTGGCAGCAAATACGTTAACCAATTTGACCACTTGTGCGGGTCTATGATAAAATGTCCAATGCTGCGGAGACTCTGTTATAGCGTCAGTGTTGGATATTTTCAGCCTTTTTGTGATGTCTTCACTATTGGAAAACGTGGCTAAGTAAGTTGTTATTTCGCTAGCGCTGTAAGTCACATAATCATCATCATTTTCTATTTTGCCGTTTCTATCTCCTGGAGCATCATTTTTCAAAAGAAGAAATGAGATATGGTTAGGGGTAGCAATAAGTTCCACATATTGCGTCGGCAACAGATCACGGTCACAAAATGAATGTAGAGTTAAGTCACATATTTCTATCTCAGTTTCACTACTCGCCAGGGCATTCATATTGAACGTTAGCACTAGCATACAGGTTACTAACGTTACAAAACAAGCTTTGATCATTTTTTTCATTTCTTTTTCGCTTCTCCTACTTCTGGCATAATGTAGTCAATTAAATACTTTTTTAGTACTACTAGGTTTTCTAGCTTAAAGTTGAGGTTTAAAACCTGATAGTTGAGGTCAAAAACCTCTTTATTGAAGGCTAAACTCCATCACTGTTAAACTTTTATCAGTATAAACGACTTGTTCGAGTTTAAGAGCACTTGCTGCAAATAAGTCCTCAGCTGACTTTCAACCTCTTTTCAAATTAGATCCATAAACCGCTACTGCCACCCCAACTAACAATACCACGGCACCTACCAGCACCAATACCCCTGGCACTTCCTGAAAAATCAGATAGCCCAAAAAACAAGCACCAACGGGTTCAAACAAAATAGCCAGGGTCACCAGGGTAGGATTAATCCAGCGTAGCAACCAGTTAAAACTGGTATGTCCCACCATTTGGGGGAAAACTGCGATTAACAAGATGTAGACGTAAACCGCTACCGGATAATTGAGATAACTGACACCCCAGAGTAACGATAACAGTAACAACACCAACGCCCCCACACTGTAGGCGAAAGCACTATAGCTACCCAGACTCAAACCACGCTGCTGTGCTTCACGTCCCCAAAGTACATACAAACTTGCTATCACCGCTCCCATCAATGCTAGAGAATTCCCCAACAGAGCATTACTCCCACCACTGAGAGAAACCCCATCCCCCAAACTAATTAAGACACCACCTACAAAGGCCACAGCAATCCCCAAAACCGTCAGCCTAGTTAGTTTTTCTTTTAACCACAGCCAAGAAACTAAAGCAACCCAAATCGGAGTTGTGGTAAGTAACGTAGTAGATGCGGCAATGGAAGTAAAAGACAAGGAAGTAATCCAAGTCACAAAGTGTAGCGCTAAACAAACACCAGCCCCACTGGCATAGAGTAATGCACCTGGACTTAGCTGAGCTTGCCTGAGCTTTGGCCAAGCTGGTAACAGTAGCATAGACGCAATAGTAAGACGAGATCCAGCTACGAACAGGCTAAACCCTACCCCACTCACCCCAGCGGATGCGATCGCTAATCGCGCAAAAATAGCTGATGTGGAAATCGCCAACACACCAGCCAAGAAAACCAATCCCACCTGCCAGCGCAGCGGCTGCTTTATAATTTTCATAGCCATACAGCTTCAATCCCTAACCATTACCATTATTCCGCCAGAGGTACCAGCACAGAAGTGAATAACTCTAGATAGTCTAACTTTATCTAGAATCTACTTAATCCTTGATAAGTCCTAATTTATAATTTCAACTATGTTTGAACTACCGCCACTCAATACTAATACAATTTGGGCAATTTTAAACGAAAAAATTGATGACGATACCGTTAATAAACTACTCTGGTACTATCTAGGTTATCGTTATAACTCAACTACGCAACAGTGGGATATAACTGAGGTTAATCCTGAATGGCAAGAAGACTATCCCGAGCCACCCAATTTCATAGAAAGCCGCCCTGCTACCGTAAAACTAACCCGTTCAATCCCCAAAGAAAATAAACAGTTATTGAAAGAAAAATTAGGTTTCAAAGGTTATAAAATCGGGGAATTTGGTCCTCGACAAACTCGCAGAGCTACAGCCGCAAACTGGTTACTGAATTATATGGAACAAAACGGCATTGCCTCAGTATAGCGTTTTTCATACCTATGAGGTACACAGGATTTTTTCCCGATTCCCGATTCCCGATTCCCGTTCCCCTCCTGGGAGGGGTTAGGGGTGGGTTCCGATTCCCGATTCCCGATTCCCTGCTCCCTAAAATCCAGAAATTGTTTACCTCATAGCTATGATAATTGCTATAAAACACTTCATCCTTCAAGCGTACTAGATAAGTCAGTAGGAACAACTACACACTCCAACTCCGCCTTGTGACTCTCCTGCTGGTTCTCCAAATTAATTGCGATCGCTTCTATTCTGATTTGAGTCGTGCCTTGGGGTATAACTAATTGAGTCATTGCCTCCAGCTCCCCAGCTGCATTGGGGAGTAAATCTATAATAGAACGGGTTTCCTGGAGCAGAGAGCGAGTTTGGACGTCTTTAACCCACAATTTAATACATAAACGAGATTGACTAGGAGGAAGTTTTATGGTAACCATTATCTTTTCTCCAGCAACTAACTCCCTAGTAGTCGGTATTGATAAAGTCGGTGCTGCTAAGGTCGCATCCAACTCTAGGGATGAAAGATTCTCCAGTTTAGCCTTCAAGTCATCTTGCTTAGTTGCTTTAGCTTTTTTCGGTTGTGGGGCTATTTCTCGATCGTCTACTACAATTTCCTGAGTCGTCCAATCGTGACTAGTAATACCAACTCTAGGGGGTGTTTCTGGGGTTGCTAATTCTGAACTAACTATGGGCAAATCCTCAGATTCTGTCATTGACTCCAAGACCTTTTCTGGAAATTCCCTAACCTCTCCTTGGTTGCTAGCCGTTTCATTCCTCTGTTTATCTGCCACTGCTGAGGGATCTTGCCCAGCAGGATTACTTTGTGGGGATAATTCTAACCTCAGCAATTCCAGCAATTTATCATCTTCAGCTAAAGCACTCAAGCGTGACCAAAAACGCTCTTCCATGTTTAGGGCTCGGAAAGCTTCTTCTAAAGCGATTGACTCAGGATCTTGTACAGAATCTGGAGTCTCCCACCGAGTAGTATTCAATAATTGGTTTACCTTGGAATTATTGAACTGGGTATCAACCGATTCTGAATCCTCTAACTGATCATCTGTCTGATATTCATCACTCTCAATAATCTCAATACTTTGGATTGGATCAGATTTATTTAGGGAATTAATCAGCACTTCAGAAGCATCATTATAATTAGATAAGACTTCAGACTTTATCTGTAAATTACTATCTTCATTAGTATCTTCAGCACTATCTTCCGACTGTTCTACTGTGTTTTGAAGTACTGTGTCTTGAAGTACTCTTTCTTGAACTACTGTGTCTTGAAGCACTGTTTCTTGAGGCTGTAACTCTGACCCAGTATCTTGCTGTCGATTATCTAGTTCTGGATTGGCTGTAGTGGAGGATTCTTGATCATCTAGGGAAACTGACTCAGATGCTTTAGAGTCATGTTGGACGTCTTCGTGCTGTGCCTCAGGTTCAGCAACCGACTGCATTGTAGGAAAATTCGGCAATTTGATAGATTTAACAGTTATGTCACTCGGCTGATGGTGGTAAAGTTTTGGTGGTAAAGACCGTTTAGAAATAGGTTGCAAGAACAGAGATGGATGGTTTTGGGGTAACTCAACCAGATCCAGCGTAGTCTGCTCTAAGGGGTCTTCATCTAATAATAGAAGGTCTTGATCAGGTTGATCAGGTTTGGCAGATTGAGCGATCCGATTAGCCAGTACGACCATGGTTTCCATGGGCATCCCCTGATTCCCTGGCACAATTACTTCTAATAAATCCTCTACATTAGCTGTGACAGTAAATTGTTGAGTAGCTAAAGCAGTTGACTTTGAGTTATAAAGGGTTATTTTTCCTAAAATTAGACCACTTTGGCAATCCGTTGGAATATCTAGACTATGGCTAAATCCCAAAGATAACTCCTGTTGAGATAGGGAGTACTCAATATCTAACAAACGTTTTCCTGTTTGAGGAAACCGCAATTGATAGCGTAGGGTAGCAGGAAATAAGTTTTCTAAAACACTATCTAAAACACTAACCGTTATCCCATCACCATTATTATAATTATCATTATATACTATCAATTCCCCTTTGATAGTCAACGACTCTCCTCGCCTTGCCAGGAAAATTTCCTTATCTAGTTTTAGGGTTAAACCGTACTTATTAACCTCTGTATCTGAAACCCAATCTGAATCAGAGGTTTTTCTTAGCTGTTGGTTATCTTCAGATTCCGTATCTTCCAACTCATCCAATACTGGCTGAAGCACCTGTTGTAGTAGTTGCTCCAAAGTCTCCAGAGATTCCTCCATGATGGAATTCTCAACGGTCGATTGGAGTTGTAGGTCTTCCGAGATAGTTTCTATTGGTTGTTGGTTGGTTTTTGGTTGTTGATTGGTTTCAGGATTAACAGGTGCCTCTGAGTAAACCTCTTCTACCTCTTCCAAAACCGTCTCTTGGCTAGGACTAGATTCCTGTTGGCTAACCCCCATTGCTGCTTGGGCTTGGTCAACAGGTAACTCTGGCGCAGCAATGGTTATGGGTTGTTCTTCTGGTGGTGTTATCTGACTCTGGTACTCCTGAGGGTTAGAAAACTCTGATCTAGCATCTGAGCTAGCATCTGAGCTAGTATCTGAGCTAGCATCTGTTGCTTTCAGGTCATTAGCAATAGTATTGGTGGAGGGAGAATCAACAGCTAGCTCAGGTGTAGTCAGGGAATTGTTTATTTGAGGCGGCTGAGTATCAGTTTGGGTGGATTCTACTGGGGTGGATTCTACTGGGGTGGATTCTACTGGGGTGGATACAGAGGTTTTAGGGGGTGTCTCTACATCTTGGATTTCGGGTATGACTTGTAGCGCTAAGGATTTTCGCCAGGACTGACCCAGAAAATCATCCATGATATCGTTACTGCAACGTAACTTCCACAGACCAGGTTTAAGCTTGGTGAAAGGAATAACCACCATTAACCCTTCTGAGTTGGTGCGACGCCATCGCCTCTGGGACTTGCGTTTGGGTGGCACTTGCTCTGTGCTATCATAGCTGACGCAAATTTCTACATCAGTATTGGGCAAGTTGGAACGAGCCACTATCCGATACCGACCAGATTCAATTTCCATCTCAGAAGACTTGATTGGCTTCCAGGAGCGCTCCCCCTCTTTCTGTAGTAGAAATTCCCAGTACTTCTTAGCCATTGTCGATATCTATGACCCAAAGACCTGCTAATGGACTTGATTGCTTTTCCAATTAGCTTACACTTTAAGTCGAGTATTTTGCTTATCCCCACGCTCTAGATTTGTCAACCACCGGATTCGACAGAGTGACTGACATCTACTCGGTTTAAGGGGATAGGAAAGCTATACCACAAAATTTCCTCTTAAGATGTGCTTGTTGATACCAAATACTCAAATACTAGGGCTAATCTTAAGGATTAAGCTATCAGTTATCAGCTATCAGTTATCAGCTATCAGTTATCAGCTATCAGTTATCAGCTATCAGTTATCAGCCGAAGGCTTGTAGCCATGCTACGGGAATGGCTCAGGGCTGACGACTGACCGCTGACCGCTGAATGCTGACCTGAAGGATTCTTCTAAGCCTCAGAGATCGCCTGCCTAAGGCGTTGCTGATTCGAAAGCTAGAATTTACCAATTCATAAGTTCATCTATTACAGTGCGAATACGATAAGTGTTCCGGTCACAAGGATTCACACAAATAACATCTACCCTGACATAATCACCTTTGGGAGCACATACAAGATTAAAAATAACGTTATTTCCTCTTTTAAAGCGCCATGGGTGAAATTCAGTTTTTTCGATTTCTCCTCCATTGACAAGAATATTCATTTTTTCTATACCTTTCTTGTTACAGCTTGTCTCACTCCCACTACTAACGGCATGCCAACCTGTACTACCTCCATTTGCGCTTATTGCATTAGCTAATCCTTGGTTTAGGGTCATACTTACAATAGTTGCAACAGATAAAATGCTTAATTTCTTTAACATCGTGATTCCTTATTATGTCTTGTTAAATAATTTTATAACATCTTATTTTTATTGATTATTAAGAATAATCAATAAAAATAAGATGTTTTTTTAAAACTTAAAATTACTTAATATTTATTGTGTATAAATTTCAGGCATTGCTGAATTAAAATAGATAATAGCGTTTTCAAACGAGTTGTAAAATTATAGATTGTCGAAAAAGACAAGAAGCAAGAGGCAAAAAGCAACAGGGAAAAGAGCTCCAGAGTTTTATAGCAAACTAAAAAAAGACCTTTTAAGTTTACATCTCAAATACAAATGCTATAAAACCGTAGGGGGTAAATCTCAATGCATGCTGTTTGATCCGGTGGGTGGAATAGGCATCTTGCCCGTGGGTGGAACGGGCATCTTGCCCGTGGGTGGAACGGGGCGGGTTGTCTCAACCCTGGCTACGAGGCGGAAAATGAAGGCTCCCCTAACGTACCCTACTGGAGTAATCTTAAGGATTCTTCTAAGTCTCAGAGATAGCTTGTCTGAAGTGCCTCATCGCTTCAACTTTGGAAGCCATCATCAGACACCGATACAATAAGTCAATATCCAAATCTGGCAAGACTTCACTCTGGGAAATTTTTTCGTAACCATCAGAGCGCAAGTGATACAAAGCAAAGACACCATCCTCCCAAAACCAAACTTCGGATACTCCTAATGCTTGGTAACGATTTAGCTTGCTCTGGTTACCACTAGTAAAGACAACTTCAATAGAGAGGTCTGCAATCACTCCTGAGGATCTACCAATTATGTAAGATTGGTCTGCTTGTGCAGATGCTTCCCCTTCCTTCTCTTGGGTAAAGCTACCGGTTGGAGTAAACTCAATTTGTTTTTCAACAAAATAAGTACCCAGCAACAGTGCTATGACACCACTGAAGACTTCATGGTCTTGGGAAACTGCCAATATTTCTACCTCACCCCTGTAGTAGAACAGTCGAATTCCTGGGGAGTTGACGAACCCCGCTTGAATTGATTTGAAGTTATCCCAACTTACCCCGGAGTGGACTAGCCGTTGGTCGTTTTGTTTATCTACGACATAGGTCATGGGGATTATTCCTTGTTCAGCATAGAAAGCCTAATCAATGAATTTGCGATCGCAAACTTATTGATTAGCATCTTTCCCTACCACAAAGCGCGAGATTTTACTCCCTTCAGCTATTGAACATTTGTCACCTTACCCAGACGAGTAAAGCGAATTTCAATCCTGCGCCTAGTTTGATCATCCTTTAAACTAATCGGAGCAATTTGTCCATTAGGTAAAATTAACTGGGCTGCAGAATAAGCTCGAAATTGCAGCCCCTTCAGCCGTCCTTCTTTAGCTTGAATCTCACGGAGTAATTGTACAACTGCCAAAGCTCGCATCAGTCCTAAATCAGCATTAGATCCTGGTCTAAGTTGACTGATAGAGGAATTTTTATTAACCACATTCCCAATGGTCTGGTCGATATTGCCAGCACCAAGATTAGGTTGACCATCGGTGTGACCAATCAGTTCTACTACATTGATTTCATAGTCCTTAGCATTGCTTTCAATAGCAGGGACAATTTGCTGCCGAATATAGTCCTTCATAGCTGAGGGAATTGCCGCACTGCCAGAATCAAATCGGTAAGCCCCCTGATCTTTGATTACAATAATCGGAGGTGTATCTGGTGGTTTTGGTGCTGCAGCAATCTGTACCTGCAAAGACCTAACCTGCTGTTCTAGTGCCTTTTGGCGGTCAGTTGAGCGCTTTGCCCTAGCTCTCCAAACCGCCACACCACGCTCAAGTTGATCAACCCGAGCTGCCTTAGCTCGTAATTCCGCATTCTCCCTTGCTAATTGCACCACTTCATCTTCACTTCTGGTGAGATCATCAATGGTTGATTCCAAGGCAGTTTGTGCCAGCACAGACTTCAGGATAGACAACAACAAAAATAAGATCAGGATCATGAAGGCATTAGACATTAAGTCTGTAAAAGCTGGCCAGAGATTTATCTCTTCATTCCAATCATTATTTCGTGAACGACGCATTTTATCAATTCTCTGTCAATCTTATAATTAGTATTAGTCATTTGCCGTAAGCATTCAGCATTCAGCATTCAGCTTATGGGCTACGGGCATATGCTTATATGGGCAAATTCCCAGACTTTCAATTCTGATTATTCTCGAACTATTAAATTCTCCCTAAAGAGGTTTATTTTAAGCTGAACGCGCACGCGTGAGCTTTTAGCTGACGGCTGACAGCTGACGGCTGACAGCTGACGGCTGACAGCTAACGATTTGCCAGGTTTATCGTTCACTGCTCAAACGCCTGACTAGCTCTCCTACAGTCATATCTTGGGTTATGCGAGTTGAACCATCGATTTGATTGGACTCAGTCATTTTTGTGCTAATCTTAGCAATTTCCTGATTAGTGTTATTAAGATGATTGACAACTTTTTCAAGATTGTGTCGCATAATTTCATAATTATGCTGGTCAGTATTAGCTTGCTGAGTAAGACTTTGATCAAGGCGATCGCCTAAAGCCTGAATTCCCAGACTTACTCCTTCGGTATAGCTTTTAACATTTGACACTAACTTAGCCAATTCAGCCTGAACGTCACTCAAGCTATCAGTTCGAGAAACAATCCGTTGCTCTAATTGATCAAGCCGAGCGATCGCTGACTGAAATCCCTGTGCTCCTTGCTGAAGTTGGGGGATAATCTTCCCTAGGGCTTGTTGACTGTGATGATGCTGTTTTACTACATCTATAGAAGATTGTCTGAGGGCACTGATTTCTTCTGCCAATTTTACCAACTTAACCCCATGACGCTGAAGTTCAGCCATTGCTACTCCCATCCCTTGCACTGATTGCGATAACATACTGGCTGACTCAGAGAAACTGCTTTGGGTTCTCGTTAAATCTACTGTAGCCTTAGATAATTTTTGAGGAAACTGGCTATGCTCAAAGGTTTGAGCAACTTGGGTAAATTGAGCAGCAGCTAGCTGAAATTCTTCAGCACTTCTAGCGATAGTACTAGCAGCTTGGAAGAATCTATTGTAAGAATTTTCGGCTAGTTTAAGCACTTGAGTGTTAGCATCAGCAATTTCTTGCACTTTTTCTCGTAGTGATGATTCCACTGCTTCTCGAACAGTCTGACCAAATCTCGCCAAAAAGCTTTCAAAGATATTGGACATCCCCTGAACCAATACATCCAGGCGTGTTTGCCCTGCTAAACTCGGCTGATAAATATTATCCAAGTAATCTTCTAAGTAACTAATTAGATTGTTTTTCGCTAGCCCTGTATTGAAGGCGACGTTAACTACGGTTAAGACAGCACTAAAAAAGATAGCGGTTAAGCTAGTGGTAAAAGCAATCCCCATCCCTTCTAGGGGTTGCTGTAATTGGTTAACTAAAGTATTGATATCGGTAGCATCAGATTGACTGATTGTTTGACTCAGTGCTAACAAATTGATGGTGATGCCGATAAAGGTACCTAGTAAGCCAAAGGATAACAGTAAGCTAGGCATAATCCGACCAATGTAATCAATTTGGTCACAAGATATGCCAACAACTTTCTCGTGGCTGTAGGCTTGGTCAATTAATGCGCCTGTATTGACCTGCTCTAAATGTCGGCTAGCATCTGAGAACCGTCTTTCTAGCTCCTCTACAATTCTGGGTTTTTTCCCACGAGGCTGTCCATGGATTAGTCTTCTTACTCGCTTCCCTAGGGATAAAAGATGGGTATGGAGAGCAAAACGTAGTAAAATTACGAATACTGATGGGATTACCACCAGTACTACAGTCAGGGCAATTAAGTAATCCGGTATTGGTAGCATAGCAGCAGCTGGGGAACTCTACAGGTGAAATGGTAGCGCAGCATCCTCAGGATGGTGACATACTCCCACACTTCCCTATCGGGTAAGTGTGGGCTTCTCAGCGACTCCCGGTATCCCGTCGGACATTAACTGAGCTTTAAGAACGGGATGCCCCACCGCTCTATTTTTTATATTGTTCGCGTAGCGTCGGCTGAGGCCTTTGGCCACGCTTCGCGAACGCCGAATCGCTGCATTGTGGTCACGGTCAAGACTGCACCCACAATGAGGGCAGTCGTGCCAGCGAATATGCAGCTTTTTCGGTACTTTCTCTCCACAACTGGAGCAATTTTGTGAGGTGTTATGAGCACTTACTGGGACAACCAACAAACCAGCATTTAAGGCTTTGTTTGTCAGTATCGACAGAAAGCTTGACCACCCAGCATCCAACACAGATAAGGCCAATTTGGTACGAGCAAGACCTTTGACATTCAAAGTCTCATGAGCAATAACGTCATACTTTGACAGCAATTGATTAGCTGTTTTGAAGTGGAAGTCTTTACGCTTGTTAGCTACTTTTTGATGTTGTTTAGCTAACAACTTAATAGCCTTGAGTCTACGATTACCACCCTTCTCTCGACGTGATACTTTTTTCTGAATAAGCCGCAGTCTTTTTTGAGCTTTACGGTAGTGCTGAGGTATTGTAACTGTTTCACCACTCGAAGTAGTCAAAAAATCCTTTAGACCAACATCAATACCAATGATTAAGTGAGGATTGATATCTGTTTTAATTTCAGGAACGGTCTTATCCTCAAGAGAAAGTGTAACGTACAATCCGTCAGCTTTTTTACTGATAGAAACCGTCTTGATTTTGAACCCGTCAGGAATTTGACGATGCAAGACAACCTTAATCTTACCCAGTTTTGGTAAGTCAATGCGATTACCTTGCAAGCAGGATTGTTTGATTTGAGGGTAGGTGAAAGTTCTGTAACGACTGAGTGGCTTAAACCTGGGTTTGCCACTTCTTTTGCCGCTACTATCTCCGATCAAGAATCTGTCAAAGGTTAGCTTAACTCTCTTAACTACATCCTGTAAAACTTGAGAATGAATATCCTTATACCAAGGTCGTTCTTGCTTAAGTTGAGGCAGAGTCTTCTTTTGAGAGTAGTAATTAGGGTTGATTCTTAGTTGAGGCAAGTGACAAATCAGAGGACAGGCATTAACAGGTGAGCGATTTTGCTCATACCAGTTGAATCTATCAGCCAATAAGTAATTGTATTGAGCGCATAACATTGACAACCATCTGTCAATTAATGCTGCTTGTTGCTGAGTCGGGCGCAATCTGTACTGATAGGCTGTTCTCATGGCAAATCACCTCCCTTACCATTCTACTATTTCCGACAATTAATATTCAATATGAATCGAAAGTTGCTGTCCGCCATTCATCCCACGCTCACCCTACGGGTTGAGACGTGGGGCATAAGAGCGGTTTAGCTAACCCCTTTCTTTATAACCTAAGGATACCCATACTTATCTCAAAGCATTGATGTGTCACTACGAAATAATACGACGTTCTTGAGTGTTAACACTGAACACTCAAGGGTGCATCTCCTAACAGTTGTTTGAACCAGCAGTGGTGCGTTACGGGCAGCAACCTAACCAAGGGCTAGAGGCCAAATATCAAGGCTCCCCTAACACACCCTACGCAACTCAACACTCAAGACTCAACGCAAAGGTTCTATCTGCTCTTTTAACTGCTCAGTTTTATCCAATAAATCAGCTTGGGTCATAGTTTCTTGTTCCCCAGAGGCCAGCCATTTCAAATTCACGGTGTTGCTCTGAGCTTCAGCATCTCCGATCACTAAACAACCCACCGCACCACTGCGGTCAGCTCGCTTAAACTGTTTACCAAAAGCACTTCCACTCAAGTCCAGTTCTACAGCTAACCCAGCTTTGCGCAGTTGCTGAGCCAGTTTCAATCCTTGAGCTTGAGCTACTTCACCTCTGGATACTAGATAAAAATCTAGCGCTAGGGCTGGTGAAGCTTGCAGTTGTTGCAGCAAAATCACTAAACGCTCCAAACCAATCGCCCAACCAACGGCTGGAGTTTTATTTCCCCCCAATTCATCGACTAATCCGTCATAGCGACCACCACCACAAACCGTTGCTTGAGCGCCTAAGTCATCAGAGATAATTTCAAATGCAGTGTGGGTGTAGTAATCCAACCCCCGCACCAAGCGAGGATTAAGCTGGTAACTAATCCCATTATCCTTCAACAACTGCTTTACCTGATCAAAATGACTTTGGGACTCTGAACTTAGATAGTCTAATATACTCGGAGCATCCTGAGCAATCTCTTGAGTGCGTTTGTCTTTACTATCTAAAATCCTGAGGGGATTGCGAGTTAAACGGTCTTGAGAATCTTCGTCCAACTCATCTTTGTAAGGAGTAAGGTAATCTACCAGCGCCTGTCGGTACTTTTGACGGTCTTCGGTACTACCGACAGAATTAAGGTCAAGTTTCAGGTTAACTAGACCCAAGGTATTTAGGATATCTTTTGCGATCGCAATTACTTCTGCATCTGCCCTGGCATCACGAGAACCAATCACCTCTACCCCCAATTGATGAAACTGTCGCTGTCGTCCAGCTTGGGGATTTTCATAGCGAAACATCGGACCAGTATACCAGAGGCGTTGTACTCCACCAGCAGCATAGAGGCTATTTTGAATATAAGCTCGCACTATTCCCGCTGTCCCTTCTGGACGTAGTGTCACGGAACGAGGAGGGGTTGCCCGGTCGTTGAAGGTATACATTTCCTTCCCTACCACATCAGTAGCTTCCCCAATCCCCCGTTCAAACAGTTCAGTGCGCTCAAAAATGGGAGCACGAATTTCTCGATAAGCCGCTCTATTGAGAATCTGTTGTGCGATCGCTTCTACTTGCTGCCAATATCCAACTTCGTCTGGCAGGATATCCCGTGTTCCTCGTAAAGCCTGGATTAAACCCATTAACGTTTTGCTTCCCCATCATTTGAGCTAGTGTCCACCATCGGAAGTGTCTTCTTCCCAGGCACCATAGCGATTTTGATAATAGGACAAAATTTGCTTGACCCGTTCTCTTTCTACTTTATCAGCAGTCTCGCCATACTCAATCCACAATCCACCAACCTGACTCTGATTGTAATCAAACTGCTGGGATGTTTGGGGTAGTAAATCAGCGTCTACCCCTGTCACTTGCCGTAAATGGGCAGCTACCTCTCGATAAACTGCCAAGGGTAAACCAGCACAACTAATTTGATAACGCAATAGTTTACACTGCTCCATGATCCTAGGGTACCTTGTATTAGGGATTAAGTAGCAGAACCATTAACCCAATTCCTAACACCTTTAGCTATCAGCGTGTCGCGTATCAGCTATCAGCCAAAGGTCTGTGGCAACGCTACGGCAACAGTTTATGCCCATAGCGTACGCTACTAATACTTTTTCATAAAATCAGCACAATTAGTAGCGTCAGCCAAGGCCAAAGGCTTTTGGGCCACGGTACGGGAATGGCTGATGGCTGACGGCTGATAGCTGAATGCTTACCTAACACCTAACAGTTAACACTGTACCCTGAGGTTACCTCAAGAAGCTGATCCTGAGTTTTCGCCAACTCGTCTAGACACTTCAACACCATTTTCTTCCAGAATCACCACTGGATCTAAGCCTCTATACATTTCAATTCGCTTTACTAGCACTTGTCCGCCTAATATAAACTGTCCAACTTGAACGCTACGACTAGGCTCATTAGGGACATCTAGGATAGCGTAATAGACACCCCTACCATTATCAACTACCCCTGTGACACTAACATTATTGGCCAGTTCTGGTTCTGGTAGGATTGGCAGTTGCAGATCAAATTCAGGAGGGATAGGGGGGATACCATCCTCGGCAACAGAGCTATTGTCTGGTTTTGAAGCAGGTTTAGCAATGCTAGTCTCTGTAGGCCGAGTGTTCTGGGGCCTTGGCAAAACATTTCCTCTTGATGAGCCAGGAGACTTTCTAGGGATTGATGAGCTTGGAGGCTTACGGTCGGGCCTGGTAGCTCTTGAGGGGCTGGGACGGCTAGCTCTTGAGGGGCTGGGACGGCTAGCTCTTGAGGGGCTGGGGGGTACCGCTACACTACCTCCGGTTCCAGGACGCGATCGCAAAGCCGGTCTTCCTGGTGGAGGAGTCAGAGGTTGTACCCTCGTAGGGGAGCTACTTGGTCTGCCAGGATTCGGCACAATCTCCACCTCTGGTTGCACTGAAATTGCCGCAAACGGGTCAAGACGTCCCTTATCAATCCGATTTCTTACTTCATTGCTTGGCAAGGTGGTGATCAATGGTGGTATTGGTATTACCTTTTCCTGCTCCGGTGTTTCCGGAGATTTAGGAGCAAATTCAGCTACAGGAGGAGAAGGTTTGGTGCTATCCGGGGAAGCCACCGGCGTCGGTTTAGGGGTAGTCGGCTCCCCCTGTTCAGTGTTTCTACCCGGTTGACAGCCTCCTATCAGCAGAGCCAGCACACTCACCCATACGATGCATGATACTTTACCCATGACCACCTAAAAATAACGCTTTATCCGAGCATACCCTTGAAGTTATCGATCTGTGGCACCAACTTCTTTAAAGATCGGATTTTTTTGGCAAACTTCCAAAACTGGAGACTCTAAGCAAAAGGCTTTGGGCATGCTATGGGCAATAACACCCAATCCAAGAAGCCCAAAGCGCGTTTCAGCGATGACTTAGCTATCAAGTCCAGTTACTTTGCCAGCTGTATATAATTGTCTATAATTTTAGATTATTATGCTTCACCAAATAATAGTGTTAAAATTAATCTTGTGTCGGTTTCATTAACTTTTGCAACGCTTCCAAGCCTTTTTTAACGCGGCGGGATACCGTTACTACACTGATGTCTAAGCGTTGTGCTACCTCTTTTTGGGTCAAGTCATGTAAAAAAACAAATTCCAGCACTTCACGAGTGCGCTTTTCCAAATGAGCTAGGGCTTGTTGAATGCGGATTTGGTCTTCCTGTGCCAGCTGAAAACTGCGATAGCGAGGATCTGGGACTAATTCACCCAAGCTGGTGTTTCTGTCCTCTGAATCTCCCACTGGTGTATCTAAGCTCAGAGGTTCCCGATTTTGATGAGCTAGGGTAATTTCTTGCCATTCTTCTAGGGAAATGTTTAATGCTGCTGCTATTTCTTCTTCTGTCGGTTGCCGATTTAACGTTGCTCGTAAATTTCGAGTAATTTCCACAGACTTTTGCCGTAGTGCTAGCCAGCGTCGAGGAATGCGAATTGAATAACCCCGATCTCGTAAATAGTGCTGAATTTCACCACGAATGTAGGGGATAGCGAAGGAACTAAATGCTATTCCCTTGGTGGAATCAAATCGTTCTATGGCACCAATTAAGCCAATACAGCCAACCTGAAGTAAGTCTTCGTAGCTTTCATGACACTGATTGACCCAATGATGAGCTTCTCTCCTCACTAGTCCTAAATTGAGAGCAACTAGCTGATTGCGAAGTTCAGAGGTCTTAGATTGCTGGTACTTTTGTAATAATGTTAAGCTTTGATACTTAATATTATGATTAAGGTTAGTCGCCATAACAAAGTTTAATGTGGTAGATTACAAGTAGATCACAAGTAGATCACAATCGGCTATCAGACCCCTAACTCATCCCAATTCTCCTGGATGGAACAAATTTTTTATCCTGGTAATGGTTCAGGTCGAATTGGTAATGGTTGTGGGATTACCGGTTGAAAATTTCCCGGATCCAATCCCCGGAATATCTTATCTTGCATCCCTTTTAGAGAAAGGGGCTCAGTTTTATTGGCGTGAGTTTATGCTGCAGTTTGGTTTGATAACATAGGTAATTTAGTTAATCTAGTTTATTAATATCCAACCACTGGCCTGATCATAATGTTATTGCTTTAATTGTAGATTTCCCATTAAGTTTGTTAAAATAGTAATTTACCCATAATCCCGAATTACAAAGGATGAAAGTTTATTAATAATACATACAGGATATCGAAAACGCCACATTTCGATCAAAAAAGGGGCATACGCCCCTTAGCAATTAACGTTTTTGCCAATTTCCCATTCTGGGAGTCAGTGGCTTCCAAGACTCAAACCAACGTCAGCTATGCTTGTTTTGGTTGAATGCGAGCGTAAAATATCCCCTGAACTTTCACTTCTTCTGGCTCATCAGCACCTAAGTCAGTATCTGAGGGTTGTTCACTTATGAATGTACCAGCAATTTCCCCACTCTCCCTATCTACTTGAGCTATGCGCAGCTCAATGGTGCCTTCGCCCACATCTGCGCTCTTAACATTGGCAAACTCTTGGCTATCCGCTTGAGATGGCAAAGCAACCGAATTATCATAACCACTAGCCAGACCTCGACCTTTGGGATCTAGGAAAACAGCACCCCGATAAGAGGGGACGTAGAAATCGCCAACAAAGTCGGTGGAAGCATTGATACTCTCCAAACCAGGCTCAGTTGTGGCAACCAATTTTTTAATGGTGAACAGGAATGGGACTTGCTCACCTCCAGGCAACTGAATAGTGATGGGTTGGAAATCTATACCATCCTTTTCCAAAAACTTCAGACTACCATCTTTTTGAAAAACTAAGTCTCCTCGCACTTGAACCAAGCTAGAGGTATAACGGGTCAATAATTTGCCGGGAAGATATTCTGCCTCTTTGCGCTTAGTTCCTTCTTCCTTGACAAAGAAGGTGGTTGGCTGTACGCACATATCGACAATCTCATAGGACTGGTCGGGGTCTACAGGAATAGCACCCCGAGTCATTTCTGACAGCTGTGGACAGTTATTCGCTAAACCAGTATTTTTAATCTGGTCATAGGTCAGTCCTTCGATACTTTCCAAGCTTGCTATATCTGGAGAACAGGAAGCTGTAAAGACCCCCAGACATAACGCCAGGAAGGCACAAATCAAAGCACGATACTTCATAGTCAATCTCAATCGTCAATAATCAGATCTAAAAATGTATGTTAGGTTGGTTCTGGAATTGGGTTGCTGGTGCAATAGGAGTTAAACAGCTGCTGCCCTCTAGGCATTGACCAGTATTATCCACAATTCACACCACACCCATGTTATAAGTCGGGCTACACACAAACTATCGGGAAGCTTGTTATTTGGTTGAACTACTGCCATTGGGGCATAGGGCATGCAAAAATGGCACCGATTCCGTGAGCCTCAGCTGTTCTTTAGAGCATTGTACACGGGAAGAGCCGCCTTTACTGCGACAGTTATTTGATGGAATGGATCGGGATAAAGATTTGGATTCAGAGCAATTACAGGCTAAATTACTAGAGATTACCGCTGATATTCGTTCTTTGGCAAAGAATTACCAAGGTGATAACTTAGCGCTGTTGGCTATACTCAGGGGTTTAGAGGAAGTCCATGGCGAGATTCGAGACGGGTTCTTTCAAGCCTCATTGCCCGATACTCGCCAGAAACTATATGATTTGCTAAAGGATATTGAAGAAAAGGGTGGTTGGCCCTACATTGAACGCATGAATCTAATCTCTGTACTTAAGAAGCTGCCTTAGTCAGCCCGACCTAAGCAGGATATCAGCAACGACCACTAGGAAACTGTTGCCCTTGTCGGGGGATGATTGATCGAGATTTAGAACAGAGGGAAGAGTCCGCAAGAGGGGTAAAACCTGACTATATCCCGCTTACATTTAGGAAAAACTTTGGTTGCTGAGCAACTCATCAGTGCTAGCCAATGGTCCAACGTCAATGGTGGTAGCCAATACACCCACTGGACAAAATCCCGAAAGAGTGACTTAAGTTAAGTAATTACTATCAGTACTACTAGATGACGACAAAATGGCGACACAAGCCAGCTCAGGCTTTGGCGGGTCACCAAGACACTAACTCTTTCCAATGCTAGGATTTTGCCGTCAGAGTATTAAAATTTAAGTAACTATATACTACTATTATGGCGATTGCCGGAGATTCAATTAAATTTGGGACAGACGGCTGGCGAGGTATCATTGCCGCCGATTTTACCTTCGAGCGCTTGGCAATAGTTGCCCCTGTTGCTGCTCAAGTTCTGGCAGATGCTTATGGGGAAACCACGGGTAGCCAAACGATTATAGTGGGTCATGACCGACGCTTCATGGCAGAAGACTTTGCCAAAAAAACCGCAGAGGTGGTTCAAGCTGCTGGTTTTGATGTCTTACTATCTAACAGTTATGCTCCTACACCAGCCTTCAGTTGGGCAGCCAAGTCCCAAAATGCTTTGGGAGCTTTGGTAATTACTGCTAGTCATAATCCTGGCAATTACCTAGGCTTAAAAGTCAAAGGAGCGTTTGGTGGATCAGTTCCTCTAGAAATAACTAAACAGATTGAAGCCAAACTTTCTCAAGCACCAGCTACACCTAAGAAAGAGGGGAGTATAAAGACCTTTGACCCATGGTCAAGTTACTGTGATGCTTTAAGACAAAAGGTTGATATTGCCCTGATTCAACAGCTGATTAGTCAGCAGAAACTGACTGTATTTGCCCATGTCATGAATGGTGCAGCAGCAGGAGGCTTGAACAAGATTCTTGGGGTACCCATTATCGAAATTAAGGCCGAACGGGATCCCTTATTTGGTGGCAAATCCCCAGAACCTTTACCCGGTTATCTGTCTGAGCTATTTGAAGCGCTCCAGAGTCACCACCGCGAACCGGGTGTTGAATTAGCGGTTGGGTTGGCATTTGATGGGGATAGCGATCGCATTGCAGCCGCTGATGGTGAGGGCAATTTCCTTAGCCCCCAAATCCTGATTCCCATCCTGATTGAACATCTAGCATCACGACGTAACTTTAGTGGTGAAGTGGTCAAAACTCTTAGTGGTTCTGACCTAATTCCTAGAGTGGCAGCACTGTATAATTTGCCAGTTTATGAGACTGCTATCGGTTATAAGTATATTGCTGACCGGATGTTATCCACTCCTGCTTTGCTAGGGGGTGAGGAATCCGGAGGCATTGGCTATGGCAACCATATTCCTGAGCGAGATGCTCTATTATCAGCACTGTATATATTAGAAGCGATCGCTAAATCTGGAAAAGACTTAAGTGAACTCTACAAGAGTCTGCAAGAGCAAACTGGCTATGCTTCTGCCTATGACCGGATCGATTTACATCTATCGGGGATGGAAGTGCGATCGCGTATACAAGAACAATTACAAACCGAGCCTCTCCAAGAAATTAATGGTCAGGCAGTGGTGGATTGCCAAACCACAGATGGGTACAAATTCCGTTTAGCTAACGACAGCTGGTTGCTGATTCGCTTTAGTGGCACTGAACCCTTATTGCGACTCTACTGTGAAGCCGCTACCCTTGAACAGGTAACTCAAACCTTAAACTGGGCTAAAGATTGGGCCAGTAAGTTTTAGAGTTAAATTTGGGATTAATGTTGGATTTTGGATTGGCTAGTTTTGGTTGGGTTATTGAAAATCTGGGCTTTGGTGAGTAAGATCGCAATCGGGCATTAAACGCTGCTTGAGCTGTATCGAACTGACTCTGATTGCTAGTTAACCTTTCATCAAACAGAAAAACAACAAACTAGGGTTAGCCACTTAATTTATTGAGTGGACAGCGAGTGCGCCGGGATAAATCCAGGCAATTGTGTTAGAATAGAATGGTAAGTAGGGACAAGGTTGGTCACGTTTATATTTTGCTAGTACGGTGAAATTCCGGCCAGGAAGAGACGGGGTATATCCTACGACTATGGTACAGGCAAGTAACGCAGCAAAAAGTAGTGATTTATTGCCCTAATTTGTTGGTACAACCACTCCGAAAGCTAGTTAAATTGAAAGTAAATCCACAGGTTAACTGTTTGAGTTAATCCGAGGGAGGTAGGGCAGTGTTGAGTCTGCCAAACTATATAGACTAGGTTACTCTAGGCTTTAGTATAGTAAGCGTCGTGGAGCGCGGTTTCAACCCGCGTAACGACATCAGCTTAGAATCCCTGTGTTTTCAAACCAGGGAGAACTCAAAATCTGACCTTGTTGCTTTGAGTAATCCAAAATCCCAACATCAAACCCCAAATTTGCTGCCAAAATTGCTGGTTGTAGCTACAGGCAATCCTGGTAAGCTGCAGGAGATGCAGACATACCTAGATTCTTTGGACTGGGAATTGCAGTTAAAGCCACCAGAGCTAGAGATTGAAGAAACTGGAGATACATTTACTGCCAATGCTTGTCTGAAGGCATCAGTAGTAGCCCAGGCAACTGGGCAATGGGCAATTGCTGATGATTCCGGTTTGCAAGTCGATGCCCTAGATGGTGCTCCAGGGATTTATTCTGCACGCTATGGCAAAACCGACCAAGAGCGAATTGAGCGGCTACTGGGGGAGCTAGGTTTGGAAGTGAATCGGCAAGCCCAGTTTGTTTGTGTAGTGGCGATTGCTCGTCCAGATGGTGCGATCGCTCTCCAAGCGGAAGGGATTTGTCGGGGGGAAATTTTGCCAGCTCCTCGGGGAACTGGTGGCTTTGGCTACGACCCAATTTTTTTGGTTCCAGAGCAGGGGTTAACCTTTGCTGAGATGGAGCCTCAGATGAAGCGATCTTGCTCTCATCGTGGCAAGGCTTTTGAATTACTACTACCTCAGTTGAAACAGCTATCTTAACTAGCGTGGCTAAAACCGTCAACTCCCTATAAAAATCGACTGAGGCACGCTAACTCGGTAAACCGTGCCTCAGCTCCCTTGGTATATTGGTATATAGGGTATTTAGACCGCTTCTAGATTTTTTTCCCCAGTACGAATTCTGACCACCTGATCGACGGGGCTAATGAAAATTTTACCGTCGCCAATTTCACCGGTGCGAGCTGCAGCGATCACTTTGTCTACGACCATATCGACTTGATCGTCTTCTACAACAATTTCCACTTTGAGTTTTTGTAGGAATTCAACCGTGTACTCTGAACCGCGATAACGTTCAGTCTGACCTTTCTGGCGTCCAAAGCCTCGAACCTCAGACACTGTCATTCCGACAATGCCAGCGTTGACTAGGGCAATTTTGACTTCGTCCAGCTTAAATGGCCGGATGATGGCTTCTACTTTTTTCAAGTTCCTAACTCCTCAGTTGTTCTGCTATTCATTTGTTATATGAATAGCATGACACTTTATCTGACTGTGGATGTGGAAATTTTTCTAAATGCTGATAGGGTGACTCTGAGGTGTTGATATCGATTCATCAACCGCGAAGACGACTGGGTTTTATGTATTTATCTATTTATTAGCTGCACAGGTAATTGGTGACTGCCCACCGACTCATGCTCCCCTGCTTTTCTGCCTTAGCATCCTTCCCGTCTTTGCCGTTTATTTACTTAACTATACCTTGAGCCTGTGGCAAAATTGAGGTAGGCCCATCTATTCACCATTCCCAGCATGACCGCAAGCACACCCACCCTGGCAACCAAATACGAACCCAAAACCACCGAAGCCAAGTGGCAAAAATACTGGGAAGAAAACCAAGTTTTCAAAGCTGACCCCAATCACCAGGGTGAACCCTATTGCGTTGTTATCCCCCCACCTAACGTTACTGGGAAGTTGCACATGGGTCACGCCTTCGAGAGTGCTCTGATCGACACCCTCGTCCGTTACCACCGGATGACAGGACGCAATACCCTGTGGCTACCGGGAACTGACCACGCTAGTATTGCTGTACAAACCATTCTCGATAGACAGCTAGAAGCTGAAGGCAAAACCCGCTATGACTTGGGACGGGAAAAGTTTCTTGAACGGGCTTGGGAGTGGAAGGAAGAATCAGGTGGCACCATCGTTAACCAGCTGAGGCGTTTGGGGGTTTCGGTGGATTGGTCCCGGGAACGGTTCACGATGGATGAAGGCTTATCGAAAGCAGTAATTGAAGCCTTTGTTCAACTCTATGATCAGGGACTGATTTATCGGGGCGAATATATGGTCAACTGGTGTCCAGCCTCGGAGTCCGCTGTCTCAGATTTGGAAGTGGAAAATAAGGAAGTTGATGGGCATTTGTGGCATTTTCGATATCCCCTGACTGATAGCAATGGTTTTGTGGAAGTAGCTACCACTAGACCAGAAACTATGTTGGGAGATACGGCGGTTGCAGTTAATCCTAATGATGAACGCTACCAGGATTTAATTGGTAAAACTGTAACCTTGCCAATTATGGGACGAAAAATTCCGATTATTGCTGATGAGTTGGTTGATCCAGGGTTTGGCACCGGTTGCGTCAAGGTAACTCCAGCCCATGACCCTAATGACTTTCAAATGGGTCAGCGTCATAGTCTGCCATTCATTAATATCATGAATAAGAATGGCACGTTAAATGAAAAGGCTGGCTCTTTCCAAGGACAAGACCGGTTTGAAGCCCGGAAAAATGTGGTGAAGCAGCTGGAAGCAGAAGAGCTGTTGGTTAAGGTAGAGGACTACAAACATACGGTACCCTATAGCGATCGCGGAAAGGTTCCTGTTGAACCCCTAATCTCAACGCAATGGTTTGTCAAAATTCGCCCCCTAGCTGACAGAGCCCTAGAGTCTCTTGACCAGCACCATTCACCGGTATTTATCCCGGAACGCTGGACGAAGGTCTACCGAGATTGGCTGGTGAAATTAAAAGACTGGTGCATCTCCCGCCAACTCTGGTGGGGACACCAAATCCCGGCTTGGTATGTGGTAAGTGAAACCAATGGCACAATCACTAGCGAGACTCCGTTTATTGTGGCTCACCATGAAGCAGAGGCTAAGAAGAAAGCATTAGCAAAATTTGGAGAAAATGTCAAGCTAGAGCAAGACTCAGATGTGCTGGATACCTGGTTTTCTTCAGGATTGTGGCCATTCTCGACTATGGGGTGGCCTGAGGAGACCAAGGATTTGAAGACTTACTATCCCACTACCACCCTGGTAACAGGTTTTGACATCATTTTCTTCTGGGTTGCCCGCATGACCATGATGGCAGGACATTTTACGGGTCAAATGCCGTTTAAGAGTGTTTACATCCACGGGCTAGTGCGGGATGAGAACAATAAGAAAATGTCTAAGTCGGCTAATAATGGTATTGACCCCTTAATCCTGATTGACAAGTATGGTACGGATGCCGTGCGCTATACTTTGGTTCGGGAAGTGGCAGGTGCCGGTCAAGATATCCGATTAGAGTATGACCGCAAGACGGATGAGTCAGCTTCTGTAGAAGCATCCCGCAATTTTGCCAATAAACTGTGGAATGCAGCCCGGTTTGTAATGCTAAACCTTGATGGTAAGACTCCCGAAGAGTTGGGTCAACCAACAGTAGAGGCATTGGAATTATGCGATCGCTGGATTCTTTCCCGTTTTCATCAAGTGGTGCGTCAAACTAGGGATTATCTAGATGGTTATGGCTTGGGAGAAGCGGCTAAGGGACTTTATGAGTTCATCTGGGGTGATTTTTGTGATTGGTACATTGAACTGGTAAAATCTAGGCTGCGTCAGGATGCAAATTCTCCGTCACGGGTTGTGGCACAGCAAACTCTAGCTTACGTTTTAGAGGGTATCCTAAAGCTACTCCATCCATTCATGCCCCATATCACTGAAGAAATCTGGCACACCTTGACCCAGAAATCTGGGGAGGTGTTGGCGCTACAACCTTATCCTATAGAGTACCTAGATGGTCAAACTGGGGAAGAGGAACTACAGACAACGGACAGCGAACTGCTAACCGATAATACATCCGATTATCCTGATGCCCAATCACCGAGGTCAGGAACATCTTTGTCTAAGGAAAAGGAAATCTCTAAGCAAAGTGTAGCTGTATTGTTTAAAGTGCGAGAAATTTCTAGGAAGTTGTTCGAGGACTACAAAGAACCGATAATCGCAGCAGGGTTGGTTGTCGGAGGAATTATTGCCCTGAATATCCTCACAGCCTTCGTGGGTGCGCTCAATCGCATTTCCTTAGTCTCAACTAGTTTAGAACTGATTGGTCTAGGATATGCCATTTGGTTTGTTTCCCGTTATGTGCTCAAGGCTGAAAATCGTCAAGAGTTATCTCAAAAAATTCAATCCATCAAAGCAGAAATTGTTGGCCAGGAAGACACTCAGCAATCTTCGGAATTGAGTAAAATTGAGTCCAAAATGGGTATTATTGATGGAAATATCAAACAGGGAAAAGATATTAAAGATATAGAAGATATCAAAGATATAGAAGAGGGAGACGTTAAAATAGACCATGACCTTTCGTCAATAGGCAATACCCACTCTTCAATATCCCCAAGTTCTCTAATTGACTCAGAACTAGAGCAAAGGTTTGAGCTGCTGATTGGTACAATCCGTACTATCCGCAACCTCCGGGCTGAGGCAGAGATTAAACCAGGGGTGACCGCACCTGTTATTCTGCAAAGCAGCAACAGTGACGAACGTCAAATTTTGGAGGCGGGTCTTGCCTATATCAAAGACTTAGGTAAGGTCAATCAATTAACCATCACTCCAGCCTTGGACAAAGAGGTTAAAAATACCATGGCGGGTGTAGTCGGTACTGTCCAGGTGCTAATTCCCCTAACTGGTGTGGTGGATGTGGATGCTCTACGGGCTAAGTTAGAAAAGAAGTTACGTAAAGTAGAGGCGGAAGTCAAATCCTTGTCTGGGCGTCTGGGTAATAAGAACTTTGTGAGTAAAGCTCCAGAAGCTGTGGTTAAGGGTGCTCAAGAGGCTTTAGCTGAGGCTAAAAAGCAAGAGTCTATTTTACGCGATCGCTTAAATAGACTTTAAACAGATTTCAATCAAACCGATAATGCTACACCTAGCTCAAGTTCAAGACAATGATGATTTTGGCGGGCTCCAATTACAACTACTTGCCCGCCAAAACTCTGATCAATTCTGGGAAGTCATTGAGCCAAGACCTGTGGCGTTTACTAATTCCCAAGCTTTTAAAGAAGGTTGCTTAGTCTTAATCGATCTGGCTGAAACTCAAGAGGTGATCACTATTCAATCTGCCACCGATTGGGTGTTAGATTTAGTCAAGAAGTATTTAACAGCTGAGGTTAAGTCTACCTTTTTAGAGGAAGAAATGAAACGGGCTGAACAATGGCGGCAAGAGCTAACCTTGAAAAGCCAAGGGTTAGATATCCGCGATTTAGAAGTAGAAGCACGTCGCGAAAAAATTGAAGCCTTAGCAGAAAACTTGAAATTGGAAAAGCAACAGCTGGAGCAAAAGGTAGCCCAATTGGAGGCTCAAATTGATGAAGCTGGTAATGAGTAAAGGGAATAGGGAATAGGGAGTAGGGAATAGGGAATAGGGAATAGGGAATAGGGAATAGGGAATAGGGAGTAGGGAATAGGGAAACAGAAATATGTATTAACCGTTACTTCGACTTTTATAACCAGGAAACTAAAAAAGTAATTTGTCAAGTAATTCGTAGTCATCCCCCATTATACCCGTGAGGGTTAACGGGGGATGACGATACTACCAAAACATCCTGAAATGTTAGAGCCTCCCTTTTCTTGCATAGAGGGTGAAACTCAGAGACTGGATTTATCCAGTCGTGTCCATCTCTTTTCTTATCCAATTTTCCAGAAATTCCCCAACACTAGTATTTGACTCTTTAGCTGACAATTGAAGCCACTTCCACGCAGCCCCGGTAAGCCAAACTGTATGGGGCTTTTTTAGTTCATCATGATGTACGGGTATCCCCCTCATCCTTTTTTTTGTTTTCCGCTCATTTGTTGTTGACATGTTTAGAACCAACGTCTATACTGAAGGTATTCTAACAAACCAAGGAGGTGATGACAAATGTATAGGACGGTTTCAGTAAGAGCTGACTTCTCAGACGAGGATAAAGCTTTCTGGGTGTTCCAATGTGAAAATGCTAACAACTTATGGAATTGTGCGACTTATTATTCTAAACAAAAGCATTACAAATGGTTAGAACAGCAACCAGAAGCTTATACAACTTATTGGAAAGATGAAATTCTGCGCTATGGCTGGAAAACTTACAAGTGCAGCACCAAATACGCAGAACTTTGTAGAGAACTGAAAGATAACCCACATTACAAGGCCATGGCCGCTCAGTCGGCACAACAAACCCTTAAATCTGTAGCCGAGTCAATCACAAGTTATAACCAACTTGTCGGTCTATACTACAAAGGCCAAGTAGATAGACCAAAACTTCTTAGGTACCGAAAGAAAGGGGGATTGGCTGCTGTTACTTTTCCTAGACAGGCTCTCACTTACAAAGAAGGTCTGTTTTGTCCGTCAATAAGTAAAGAAAGCAAACCAGATCTGCTTACTAAAATTACTTTGCAAGCTCCAGATTTCATTGATCCAGATTGGGTCAATGAAGTAACTGTTCGCCCATATCTGGGGCAGCTGTGGATCGATTGGGTAATTGATGACGGAAAGAAACCGGTAGAGAGTAACCCAAATCTTGATTACTCACAGGCATGGAGTTTTGATCACGGTGGCGATAATTGGCTGACCGGAGTTTCGACCCACGGAAAAAGCCTAATCATTGATGGTCGTAAGCTTAAATCAATGAACCAAGGGTATGCTCGTTTGGTTGCAAAGTATAAAACTGGTAAGCCCGAGTTTTATTGGGATTCCAATCTCGATCGTGTCCAACGGAAACGAAACAACCAGATGCGAGATGCAATTAATAAAGCCGCCAGGTTTATTATTAACCGTTGTCTTAGTGATTCGGCAAAGCCGACGCTACGCGAACGCGTAGGAAACTTGATAATTGGCTGGAACGAACGCCAAAAAGATTCAATCAATATAGGAAAGCGGGGCAATCAGAACTTTGTAGTTATCCCAACAAAAAGATTAATCAATAGACTTGAACAACTTTGCCCTGAATATGGGATTAAGCTGACAATTACCGAAGAAGCGTACACCAGTAAAGCGTCTTGCCTAGACAAAGACAGCCTTCCAAATTATGGTGAAAAACCCAAGAACTGGAAACCGTCAGGGAAAAGAGTGAAGCGTGGATTGTACAAAACTTCTTCTGGGTGCCTGATTAACGCTGATTGTAATGGAGCGACTAACATCGCTAGAAAAGTAGCCACACAGCTAGGTATTGATCTAGCCAAGGTGAGTAGGGAATTTTTGACAGTTCCACATCGATATGACATTTTCAAATCCCTGAAAAAATCATATCGAACGAGGTTGTTACGTAGCACGGTTTCAACCTGCCACGTAACAACCTCGTAGAATCCCCCGTGTTTCAACCGGGGGAGATGTCAACAATGAATTTGACTCAAAATATACCGCAAGCGGTCATAATCATCCTTAAGTAAGACACTCAAGGTTCGTCCGGCCTTGACTAACCAGTCGCGGTCAGTCTGACGAAGACGATAAACTTCCCTAATCACAGCTGCTGTCAGTGGGTCTACTGGGGCACCATTGACTTCCAAAAGTGTTCGCAAAAAATCCAACTGTTCACTAAAGTGAATAACCTCTGATGGTTCACACTGGTAGACAGGTTGATGAATTTGCGGTGGACGGGGTGGAAGATACTGATAGACTCGACCGTGATGGTTGCTAAAACCATTAACACCCTCTTCGGAAGACATAAACCCAACGATGGCAGCACGAAACTCAGTTTTGAGCATGGCAAAAATCTGAGGCTGCTGCTCACGTAATTCTGCCAGTGACAATCCTAAAGCTGTTGCTCGATGAACCGAGTCAATCGGGCTAGTCGTAGCATAATAAACTACAGCAAAAATTTGATTACCTGACTCATCATCTACAGATTTTACCCAGCTGCCAAAGGGAGGCATGACCGGAAAGCTTAGATCTTCTGGCTCTAAACATTGAGCTAGAAATTCTGTAGTTGCTGTTTCAATCACCTCAGCAAGGTGATGTTCTGAGCGATTGCTGGGAGTAAACTGGGGTAAGGGAAGGCGCATGGTTTAGCGATTAGTCATGATTAGTCATTAGTCATTAGTTATTGATCTCTTTGATCTATGCCTGTCCACTAACCCTTTTTACCAATTTTTGGTTTCACCTCTTCGATTTCCGACAGCTGAAACGTCACTAGTTTATCCCAGTTACCTCCTTCAAACAGCACAGCTGCTTTACCATCACTAACCCGCTGTACTAGCCCCTCAAAGCGATAATAGGTATCGTCTACATTAATTACGCGAACTATAGAACCTGGAAAAATCATGAGTGCCTAAAAACTTAGATTTCCTTTACTAGGATAGGAGCTATTGGACTTATTAGTCATCCAGTATCTTATAACCCATAACTCATTGAAACTTCAATCGCTGTCGATAATTGGCCACTGCTTGGGCTAACCCTAGGCCAAGAAAGTTGGTTAGTAGGGCTGAACGACCGTAACTGAGTAAAGGTAGAGGAATTCCTGTGATGGGAGCTAAGCCAATAGTCATCCCAATGTTGATCACGGTTTGAAACACAATCATTGAGAGCACGCCAATTGTTACCAGAGAGCCAAAGTTGTCTTTAGCATTCTGAGCAATCAGCACCAAGCGTAGGCACAACCACCACAACGCTAATAAAATACACAAGCAACCTATAAAGCCTAGTTCTTCACCAATGGCTGAGAAAATGAAGTCAGTATGCTGTTCCGGGATAAAGTGGAGTTGAGTTTGAGTTCCCTGGTTGAGTCCCCTTCCCCAAAGTTGACCAGCACCGATACCAATCCGAGACTGAATTAGGTGATATCCTCCGCCGAGGGGGTCTAGATCGGGGTTTAAAAAGAGCGTTAATCGGTCTTTTTGATAGTCCTTCAACAGATTCCAGAAGACTTTTCCTAACGGTCCGACAACTAGGTTAACAACCAGGGTACCCAAGGCTCCCAACCAGCGCCAAGGGAGACTGAGGAAGGCAATCAGTGTGATTACAGCAGCCCAGGTATACCATGCAGGTGAAGATATACTGAAGACAATGGCTGACACCAGAGGGGAAATCAACACGACCAACCAGGCGGGATTGGCATTTGCCCAGTAAAGCATACTCAAGGTAATTGCCCCAAACACCAAGGATGTTCCGAGATCAGGCTGCCCAAACACTAATGCCCAAGGTAATATAGTGACTGCTAAAGCTGCTATTACTGCTGGAATGGTAGTAGCTGGTCGTTTGTGCAAGATGGCAGCTAGAGTAATAATCAACCCGATCTTGGCAAATTCTGAGGGTTGAACATTAAACCCTCCAATGGTAACCCAACGCTGAGCACCTTTAGCACTAGCACCGATAATCATTACAGCAATTAAGGACAGATTAGTGATCCCGTAAATTAACCAATGCCATTGGATCAGGGATTGATAGCGCGATCGGGAAATGAATAGAGCGATGAACAATCCAATACTACCAATGAGCAAGTGGGAGAGCCAGTAGTTTTCAGGATTGTCGATGGCTGCAGAGCGAATCATCACTGCCCCAAAGAGGGTCAGCCCCACAGTCAGGAATAACAGTTGCCAGTCTAATTCCTGCCAGGGGGCCCAAAACAGCCGCCAACGAATACTATTTCTAATTCTAAATTTATTAAATTTATTAATTTGTACCATCAGTTATGAGGTATGAGCTATAGCAAAGGGAACAGGGAATAGGGAATAGGGAATAGGGAACAGGGAGCAGGGAGCAGGGAGTAGAGAATAAAAATTCTCACAATTTATTTAGGGTTCCTATATTAGCTATGAGCTATTAGGTATTAACCCTGAGAAAATTGTTAATGGTGATTTTCCATTTTCTATTTTTGAGTTATGCCTTTGTTAATTAGAAAGGGCAGCAATGGAAACTTTGGCAGCAATCTGAGATGCGATCGCTACCAGTGCTTTAGCGGAGGCTGACTCTGGATTCCCCACAGCGATGGGCAATCCTTGATCTCCTCCCTGCCGTAGGGAAATTTCTAGGGGAATACAACCGAGCAAGGGAATACCTAGTTCTTTTGATGTTTTTTCACCTCCTCCAGAGCCAAACAGGTCATACTGACGATCGGGCAAGTCTGGTGGGATAAAGTAACTCATATTTTCTATGATTCCCAACACGGGGACTCCCATTTGCTCGAACATTTTCAACCCTCGGCGGGAGTCTAACAGAGCCACATTTTGGGGTGTTGTTACAATTACGGCTCCTGCCATCGGTACTGCTTGGGCTAAGGTTAGCTGAGCATCCCCAGTTCCTGGTGGCATATCCACAATCAGATAGTCCAATTCACCCCACTCTACCTGATAGAGGAACTGGCGAATAATCCCATTTAACATTGGTCCGCGCCAAATAACTGGCTGGTCTGGATCAATTAGAAATCCCATGGACACTAGCTTGACACCGTGGTTGAAGGCTGGCTCGATCACATCCCCCTGTTTTCCTTTCTGAACCATCACTTTGGCATCAGCTAATCCCAGCATAGCTGGAGCATTGGGACCATAGATATCAGCGTCTAGGAGACCGACTTTAGCCCCCAACTGAGCCAAAGCAACTGCCACATTTACCGCAACAGTACTCTTACCAACGCCTCCCTTACCACTGGAAATGGCTAAAATATTTTTTACGCCCTCAATACCAGTGCGGTCAGGCAGGGATTTTTGCTGAGGTGTTTCAGCGGTAACATTGACTACTACCTCTTCTACTCCCGATAGCTGTTTTACTGCCTTCTGGCAATCTTCTACAATAAATTCCCGCAAGGGACAGGCTGGGGTGGTCAACACTAAGGTAAAACTGACTGTACCGTTGTCAACCTTGACATTGCGGATCATATTTAATTCCACCAAACTCTTCTGGAGTTCGGGGTCTTGTACTGGTCGTAATACGTCTAAAACTGAATTTGTATCAAGCATGACAGATAGGCGGGCATAGCGTGTGTGAGCTAAGGCCACGAGTTAGGGGCTACGGTTAGATTGTAGAGCTTTTATGAGGCGCAGTGATTCCCAATCAGACTAAGAAAATAGACCATTGAGGCGATCGTTACCAACTGTCTCGAAATGCATCTGATTATTTTTGTATTTGACTTACAGCCTAACCCTTAAGGGGGGTTAGGGGTAATTCCTACTCCCTGAAAACTGAAAACTATGTACTTAATAAAATCGTAAACCCCGATAAAATCTCATGTCAATCAATACTATAGCGTTAATTATACTTATTAAGTACATTCAAGTTTATTATCCCTGTCTTGATGCAGTCGGTGATGGGTGAAACTCCTTCATGTCATAGAACCTGTCACTACTCCCTACTCCCTAAAACCCACCGGCTTAAGTACCTCATGGGATTGATACATACTATAGGTGTTGCCCCCCAGTTGATAGTGAAGAGAAACTATCGCCGAGGCCGACTTAAAATTTTGTAAAACTACAACTATCCCTTGTGATAGCTAGATTACAGCCCGATCGAAATCGCAAAAGTGCTCAAAAATTTTGTCGCTTGCACAAACTATGTTATTCTACAAGAGGTCTAAATGCTAGGGATAAATATGGACTTAACGAGAGACCTCTTAAAGGAAGTTGTCTGGTGGAGCTGTGCTCCCAGTCCGGTCTCTGATCACGATGATTCCGATTATCCTGATCAACCATCCCTAGCCAAAATAAAGGAGTTCGACTTTGGAAAACAATGTTGTCATGGGGTTTATCACCCGATGATGACTAAAATTTTTCCAACTCTTCCGCACTAGAGGTTTCTCTTGATAGGAGTTGGGCTGATAACTACTTTCTAGCCCTCTAGACATCAGAGATGTCAAAAGTTGTCAACAACAAGAGGTATTTATTTTGAAGACAACCATTGCTGAACCCAAAAGTGCCAAGGCAGTTAATAGTTTTGATGCGATCAAGGAAGCCCACAAGCTTTCTGGAAAGGCTGAAGATATCAAGCAATACTACGATCAATGGTCAAGGGCCTATGACCAAGATGTTGAGAATGAAGACTATTGTGGTCCGGATTACATTGCTGCCTATTTGGATTTGTTACCCAAGCAGGATGGCAAGTTTTTGAATTTACGGAATCCGGAAATCGAAATTTTAGATGCAGGCTGTGGGACAGGCCTTGTCGGTATGGCGTTACGTCGCAAAGGCTATCAAAATGTTGATGGGTTTGATTTGTCCCATGGCATGGTTGAAGAAGCTGAAAAAACCCAGGCTTATCGCAATTTAACCGGGGGATGCGATATGACTAAACCCATCAAAGCCTACCCGAATAATCGCTATGATGCTGCTATTAGTTGTGGCGTTTTCACTCTCGGTCATGTGCCTCCCACAGCCCTCGAAGAAATGATTCGCTTTACTAAGCCGGGGGGATTAGTGGTTGTGAGTACTCGTAAAAGTTATTACGACAGCACAGATTTTCAAGAGGTTTGCGATCAACTCCAAGCTGAAAACAAGGCCAAGCTTGTCAGCTCCATTATTGACGGCCCTTACATTGCTGAAGAAGGTGCTCACTACTGGGCTTTTAGGGTTTGCTAAAGCCTTAATGGTAAGCGCAGCAGCATAGGTGGCGAAGCCGGTAGGTTGGGTTGAACAATGAAACCCAACATGATCGCCTTAGTGGGACTTAAACGATAAAAAGACAAAAATTAGGGTATAATGTATGATAGAAGAACGTTTCACGTCGAAATTGCCCCCATGAGAGAAACTAGCCCCTCTGCGATGCCCCCGAGCTAAAGAAAAATGGTGCAAGCGTTTCGATGATTGCTTCAAAACGAAGGCTCAAAAAACCGGGTTTAGACACGCTCATTGGGGGATTATTAGGGGAAAGTGAGAGGAAAAACCTGACACAGATGGCTGATAACGCGATTGGAGTAGTTTATAACCGATTACACCATTTCTTAACCGATGCCCCTTGGTCAGGGAGTCAAATCAATGAACGCCGTTTAGAGTTGATGAACAAATGTTCTCTTTCCTCGGATCAGTCGGGGATTTGCATTGATTTTGGACGACTCAGGACTCGCGAAAAAGTGGTAACTTGACGCTTCGGAGTGGGAAGGCAATATATCGGAGAAATCGGAAAGACAGACAATGGAATAGTCTTAGTAACAACCCATCTTTACGATGGCAAAAAAAGCTTACCATTAGACCATTAGTTGTATCAACACGCGACTTCCTTACCCAATGGAAATAAAGATGAAGAATTTAAGAAGAAGCCCGATTTAGGGATAGAGTTAATTGACCGGAGTTTAGCCCGAGGATATCGTCCGGGAATCGTCCTAATTGATGCGGGGTATGGCAATAACACAACCTTGTCTTGATGCAGTCGCTCATGGGGGAAACCCCCAAGACCGCGCTGCATCGCTTCTGAAGAAACTGGAAGAAAGGAATCTAAAGTATTTAGGAGGAGTGGCAAAAAATGCGCCAAAGGCGCACGCTACGCGAACGGAAATTAATTATAAAAAATGAGTTAAATATTGAGATAGAAATACGTATAGACGAATTAGCAAAAAGCCTATCCAAAGAGGAGTTTGAGGAAGTTGAACTCAACGAACGATAAATCGAAAACCGTTTGGGTGGCAACAGTGAAGGCTCAGATATCTGGTCTAGAAGGAGAAAGGACAATGGCTATCGTAATGAATGCTAGTTCTTGGGAAGAAGCAACAGACATTGATTATTTGAGCACCAATGTTGATTCAGATAAAGTAACAAAACAGTGGGGAGTAATGACCTACTCTCAAAGAAATTGGGTGGAAGTATTTTATCGGGAAGCAAAGGGTTGGCTAGGGTTGAAAGAATACCAAGTCAGGGATAAAATAAGTCTAGTTCGCCATTTGATACTAGTATTTTGTGCCTACACTTTTATTCTTTGGCATAAGTTAACTGGGGGATTACGAAGGCGATGGGCGTTCCAAACCTTGGCCAAAGGCCACGCTACGCGAATGAATACTTTTACAGAAGCCTTGGAGGCTTTTCGTACAGCTATGTCTTTTCGTTTCTTTGTTCGCGTAGCGTGTGCAAAGCACATATGGGTGACTCACAATCGGCAGGTGTTTGCTGCTTATAAAGCCAGTTTAGGCTTCATTTGGGGTTGATTTTTGTTTAAGTCCCACTAGAGGTTTCTCTTGATAGGAGTTGGGCTGATAACTACTTTCTAGCCCTCTAGACATCAGAGATGTCAAAAGTTGTCAACAACAAGAGGTATTTATTTTGAAGACAACCATTACTGAACCCAAAAGTGCCAAGACAGTTAATAGTTTTGATGCGACTAAGGAAGTCCACAAGCTCTCTGGAAAGGCTGACCATCTTAAGCAATACTACGATCAATGGTCAAGGGCTTATGACCAAGATGTGGAGAATGAAGACTATTGTGGCCCGGATTACATTGCTGCCTATTTGGATTTGTTACCCAAGCACGATGGTAAGTTTTTGAATTTCCCCAATCTGGAAATCGAATGTTTTTGCGAGCGACTTGATTATACCATGATATGTTAACTGTTGACACAGCTACAAGTGGTGCCCGCAGTCAAGGGGGTAAAACCTATGGAAAAGAAGCTCTGAAATTGGGTGTAGAGCAGATACTTGATGTTTTGGGTGAAGCAATCGCGGTGTATGAATAGTCATCCCCAAAGTTGACAAATTGTTAATATACCCGAATGTAAATTGCTGATTAGTGAAACTGAAAAACTAAGGAAAAAAATGTTGAAAGAACAAGTCAATCAATATACTGGCATTAGCGAATATTACGATCTTTTGATGACAGCAGGTTATTATGATTACGAAGCTCAAACCGATTCTCTAGCTCACATATTAAAATCATGTAATTCTGTTCTGGAATTAGGCGTCGGAACCGGATTAGTCGCTGAAAAATTAATTGAAAAATTGCCTGAAATTGATTTTGTGGGAATTGATTTCACTGAAAGTATGTTAATCCAAGCACAAAAACGCCTGCCAAAAAACATTGATTTACGCCATGAAAATGTATTAACCATGGATTTGTGCAAAAAGTTTGATGCAGCTTTTTCCAATGGAGGAATTTGGTATTTTATTGACAACCATGAAAAAGACTATATTTTTTGTAGCCATTTACCAAAAATACAAAATATTATCAATAGTTTCCATAATGTAGCAAATCACTTGAACAATCAAGGAAGCTTAATTTTTAGTGTTCAAGGTGTTCATCAGGATTATGAAGAAAGTTTACCCGATGAAATAACTTATAGTCAAAAAATATTCCCACTTCCTTATGATAAGTTTGATAAACACTATAGTTTTCATCGAAATAAAATGCTCTTGGCAAAGCAAACTTGTAAATATCAGCTCTTGCCAGAATCAATGGCTCAAATATTATTGCATGAATGTGGTTTTGAGTTTCAATATATAAGTCCCTGTAAGCAATATCATGTCTATAAGAAAGTCATCTAAGCAGGCTTAAGCTGTTCAGCATTTAGATTGGGATACCTCAATTAATAATCACAGGAAACAGGTAATAACCAATTTAAATGCACATCAGCTTATAATTAGAATATCAAAAATAAATTTTTTTTGTTTGGACATAAAAAAACATGAATAAAATAGGCTTTATAGGTGTTGGTAACATGGGAAATCCCATGGCACGAAATTTACTTGAAGCAGGTTTTTCTGTGGTTGTCCATGATTTACGTCCGGCATCAGCAGAAAACCTGATAAAAAAAGGAGCAAAATGGGCAGAATCACCAGAAGTCGTTGCTCGTCAAACAGATGCAGTGATTACAATGTTACCCAATCCTGCAGCAGTGGAAAGCGTTCTTTTGGGTGAGAAAGGACTATTAAAAAGTTTAAGTCCCAATTCAACTTGGATTGATTGTACGACCAATTCTCCCACCTCATTCCAACGAATTGCAGAAGAAGCTATTTCTGTGGGGGTTAAGGTACTGGAGGCACCCGTAACCAATGCAGTAGATGGGGCAGAAAGAGGAGAATTAATCTTTTTCGTTGGTGGTGAGCTTGAGGTATTTGAACAAGCAAAGCCTATTCTTGAACCCATGGCAGAACAAATTTTTTATGCAGGAGGTTTAGGAACGGGAAATATAACTAAGCTAATTACTAATATGCTCTGGTTTATCAATGCTTGTGCAATCGGAGAAGCACTTGTTATTGGAGAAAAAGCTGGTATTCCACTTACTAATTTATCGGAAATGATTAAAGCAAGTGCTGGCAACAGTTGGGTTGCACAGCATGATATTCCATCTATCTTTGCAGGACATTATGATCCATCCTTTACTCTTAAACTGTGTGTCAAAGATTTGCGGCTTATTGATGAACTTGCTCAACAATACAATATACCTTTAATGATGGGAAATCAAGCTAGAAGTATTTTTCAGTCTGCCCAGGCAAAATATGGTCACGACAAAGGAGAAATGTCTGTGGTTAAACTGTTAGAAGATATTGTAGGAGTATCTTTGCAAATTAATCAAGTAAGTAAGGATTAAGCTTTAAAATATAGATAATAAAGAAGGATGAATGTGACCCAATTATTGGCGCTTTCATCCAAAGCATAAAATAATAATACGTGAATTAACGACAATGGATAAAATATTAGCTCTGTGGGCATTGCCACGATCAACGTCTACTGCATTTGAGCGTATGATGCGAGAAAGAGGGGATTTTTCAGTACATGACGAACCTTTTGGGTTATCTTTTTACTACAGTCAAGAGCGTCGTAACACTACCCGTTATCCAGAAGCGGAGTTAAATCCTGAAAATAGTTTTAATTCAATCTTAGCAAAGTTAAAGCAAGAAACTGAAAATAAGCCCGTTTTTATTAAAGACATGGGCTACTATGTTACCCATATAGCTAACCCGGAGTTTTTGTCTAATTTTGAGAATACTTTTTTAATAAGAAATCCAGAAAAATCTCTGCCGTCACTTTTTAAAAATTGGCCTGATTTTACCTTAGAAGAAACTGGATATGCTGAACTAAATAGGCTGTTTGAAACATTGAATGAAATGAATGGAAAAGTTCCAATATTAATAGATTCAGATGATTTAGTCCAAAAACCTGAAGCAACGGTGAAGGCTTATTGTGAGGCTGTGGGTATCTCTTTTATTAAAGAAGCTCTAGCATGGAAAGCTAAGCCTCAACCTGAAATCAATCAATGGGAAGGTGGATGGCATGATTATACTCAATCTAGTCAAGGATTTAAAGAACGAGAAAAAAAAGATTATGCCAAAATTGAAGACCATGAACATTTAAAGCAAGCTTATGAGTTTTGTTTGCCTTACTACCAAAAGCTCTACGAACAGCGCCTTTGTATTTAATATAAATTAATAAAAAAAGATAGATATTTTTTTTATTAATTTATCTAATTAACAAAATTCAAATACCTCAATGCTTAAAACTCACTCAGGCAACGAAGAACACAAACGCCTCTACAAAATCTGCTTAGAGCATGGGTTTTTCTATTTGAAAGATCATGGCATTTATGCCGATTTAGTTCAACAAACCATCGACAGCTCTCGTAACTTTTTCCAGTTGCCAAAGGACATTAAAGAAGACTACGGACAGGATAAACAAACCGTTTATCCCAACACGTCTAGGGGCTACGTCCCCCTTTATGGCGAAACCCTCCATGAGGATGTTGGTCCTGATCCCAAGGAACTTTTTGACCAAGGCAATCGAACATCCACCTTCAGACAAGCCGTTTACTGGCCCCAGCTTGATTCCTGATGATACTGTAGCCCCTAGTTTTGCGGCATCCCACTATCAGCTTCAAGGGGAAATTATGACTAAAATTGTTCCCCACCTTCTTAGGGCACTGGCTGTTGCTTTGAACCTTGACCCGGATTGGTTTGAGCCTTATTTTGATGATCCAATCCTGATCCATCGAACTATTTACTACCCCTCGGAAAGTGGTGTGGCAGGAAAACATACAGACAACGGTATTTTCACTGTGTTAATCCAAGAATATTTTCCCACTCCTTCCCTGCGGGTTTATACTAAAAATGCCTGGATTGATGCGGTCTGTTTAGAAGATGCTTTTGTGATTAATTTGGGGGATATGTTGCAACTTTGGACAAATGGTTTGTTTGTGAGTACTCCCCACGAAGTGATTCATACACTCTCCAGGAGTCGGATTTCGATTCCTTTCTTTGTTTATCCAGATGTCAACGCAACGTTTGAACCGATCGGAACCAATAAAAAGATCAATGCTACTGACATTATGCTGAAAAACTTTAATTCAATTTGGGTGAATAAAACAGGGGCAGGTAGGGCTAAAGAATTAAAGTAATCAGGATTTTGTAGATAAGTTATAGGGATAATAGCTGACTTGTCGCCCCCTCAGCCTTGGTTCACTGGTTGACCATACCCCCTAAACCCCACCCGCGACACCCGGTCTTCTTTTTCCCCTTCTTGTCCCCTGCTTGAGCGAACCCATGTTTTGCGATCGCATTAATCTTTATCTGTACAATCCCATCTCAATCCTCAAATAGCTCTTTATTTCCTTAAAGGTGCTGACTTGAGTCAATTTTGATATAACCAAGACACAAAATCCCCCTCACCTTCAAAATCCAACAACCTGAGCAGGTGACAACAGGGTCAATTTCTATAGCGCTTGTCATAATCAGGAGCTAAACAGGATTTTTTCCCTCTTGCCTCTTGCCTTCCCCTCCTGGGAGGGGTTAGGGGTGGGTGCCTCTTGCCTGTTGCCTATTATCTCCTTCACCCTTGATCAAGAATTAATAGCTAGCAATTTTTGAAAATTGGTATAGGGTACCTAAATCAATTGTGATAATTTTTGATGCCATATTCCCTACTCCCTACTCCCTACTCCCTACTCCCTACTCCCTACTCCCTACTCCCTTTGCTATATAAGCTATCGTGGTGATTAAAGACTCGCAAACCAGCGACAGATTGCCATGAGAAAATTTTTGATACTGTGTCTGTTTGTAGTAGGGCTGGGTTTTGCCCTGTTTAACTTTAAAGGATTGGCAAATCAGGGGAATTTTGAGTCGATTGTGATCGACTTCCGGGAAGATATACCAGCTGCTCAACTTAATGAGCAATTGCAAGCGATCGCAAAAGAATACGAGGTTAATCCCCAACTCAATAGTGAATTTTCAGCAGCAGATCACATATATATCCTAAAGGGAGATAAACAACTGCTGAATACCCTGAAACAATCAGGACTATCCCAAGCAACAGAATATATTGAACCGAACTATACCTATAGTGCTTTCGAGGTTCCCAATGACCCTGACTATGGCAAGCAGTGGAACCTGCGCAGCATTAATGTAGAATCTGCCTGGGATGACACCAAGGGTAGTGGCGTAACAGTAGCAGTGATTGACACCGGGGTCAGCGCAGTCCCGGATTTGAAAGATACTGAATTTGTTGAAGGCTACGACTTTGTCAATGACCGGATTGAAGCATGGGATGATCAAGGTCACGGTACTCACGTAGCTGGTACCATTGCCCAATCTACCAACAATGGTTACGGTGTTGCCGGAGTTGCTTACGAAGCTACCCTGATGCCCCTGAAGGTATTGGCAGCTAATGGTGGTGGTACAGTGGCTGATATTGCAGAAGCGATTCGCTTTGCCGCTGATCATGGGGCAGATGTGATCAATATGAGTTTAGGGGGGGCTGGTGAAAGCAATCTGATGGCAGAGGCAATCGACTATGCCTATTACAAAGGTGTTGTCCTAGTGGCTGCTGCTGGTAACTCTAACCAAAATGCTGCCGCTTATCCTGCCCGCTATCCCCATGTTATTGGTGTTTCTGCCCTTGATTCCGCAGGTCTGAAAGCTCCCTACTCTAACTTTGGTGCTGGGGTAGATATCTCAGCCCCTGGTGGCAGTGAAAATGGTAAGATTTTGCAAGAGACGATTGATGGAGACACAGGCAGCCCTGTATTTGCTGGCTTCCAAGGCACCAGTATGGCATCGCCTCACGTAGCTGGTGTGGCAGCTTTAATCAAAGCTACTGGGATTCAAGACCCTGCTGATGTATTGAATGTACTCAAGCAGTCCACCCGAGCTATAGAAGATGACCCCCTAAACCACTATGGTGCTGGACAATTGGATGCTGGTGCTGCGGTTAAACTGGCTCTGAAAGGACAAATTACCTTCCAAGACTTCTTCCGCTGGTTACGGGATAACGGCTATCTCAATCCTCGCTTTTGGATTGACGGTGGTGTGATCGCCCTGTGGCCGAAGATTGCTATGGTACTAGGTTCCTACCTGCTGGCCTGGTTCTTGCGCAATTATTTTCCCTTTACTTGGAGTTGGTCCCTGGCCACTGGCTTAGTAGCCGGGAGTTCAGGATTATTCTTCCTGAAAGGTTTGTATATATTTGACTTACCCCAATGGCCCTTCCGAGTCATGGGCAGTTCGATTCCAGAATTGGGTAGCGCTATTGGCAGCAGCAGTTTTCTCAACCCTCTATTTGCCAGTGTT
Source organism: Moorena sp. SIO4A5 (assembly GCF_010672005.1). NCBI lineage: Bacteria > Bacillati > Cyanobacteriota > Cyanophyceae > Coleofasciculales > Coleofasciculaceae > Moorena > Moorena sp. SIO4A5. The sequence goes on from NZ_JAAHHZ010000029.1 coordinate 56,826, forward strand.
GTGATTCCATTTATATTAATCGCCCTACTGTTAGGACATCCGCAATGGAAGTGGTTAGCAGTTGGTTCAGCTCTCGGTGTGGCCAGTTGCCTAGCTGTGAGTGCTGTGGTTTCACCTGAGCTAATCTGGCTTGGAGGCGGGGTTTTGTCTCGGGTGTTCCTGATTGCCAATGCCTTGCTCTGTTTTGGACTAGCTTATTTAGCCGTTCAAGGGGAGAAACAATCAGCATGACGATCAGCATCACAGGCGTGATTGAGCGCAAAGACATCGGGTCAGGAGCCTGGGCACTGGTTTCTGACTCAGGGGAAACCTACGAACTCAAGGACACTCCCGCACAGTTAAAGCAATCGGGACTGAAGGTCACGGTTACAGGAGAGGTGCGAGAGGATGTGATGACCTTTGCGATGATTGGTCCGGTTTTGGAGATCAAGTCTTTTGAGTTACTTGATTGAGGATCTTATCTCTTAAAGGAAGACAATCAGGACGTAAGTATTCAGCTATCAGCTATCAGCCGTCAGCTGACGGCTGATAGCTGACATCAGGACTTACCCATCAAGACCCTTAAAGCCCGCTTTCTAGTTATAAATTAAAGGCTGAAATCCCTGTAATTATCGTCGATAAGGGGGTTTGTGCATTAGTCTTGACAAGTTAAGATGCTCCGGATCTCCCTATTTCCCGATCACCCCATCACCCATCGACCCTAGCTCCCTAAAAGCTATGGTCAAAAATCATCTACCGATGGGGTGAAATCCCAAGACTCGGTAATTACCGAGTCTTGTCAAAATCTTTACAAAAACCATAATAAAGCTCAAACAATACACCTAGAGCTTCTCCCTAAGACTGACAAACTGCTTAATACCAAGGATTAGCCACTGTTGACCTGAATTAGCAAAGTTGAGGGTCAGGCTGACTAAAATGCTCTGCAGACAGTGATGAAACCCCAAAGGAGTATCTTGGGGAAAATTTCAGATGTTAAGCTAGTTGGTAACACGCTTATCATAAGTATCGATCAACCTAACCCTAATCCTTTCTCCTGGAAACCTTACTGATTCAGTACATCCACTGCTGGGTATGAGTACCAATTACCAAAGGGGAAATTAGCTGGTTGCCAAAGCAATTTCACCTGTTTTAAGTGCTTAAGACTGTGTCTTGATGCAGTCGCTCATGGGGGAAACCACGGCAATAGCGAGTGGGGGGAACCCCCAAGACCGCTTAGGTGCGTTTACAGTCGTCGAATTAAATTCGCCACGGGTCGCACCTCTGCCTCCCCAAGACCGCTTAGGTGCCCTTGACCCGTAATTAAATTCGCCACGGGTCGCACCTCTGCATCGCTTAATCAGTTGGTGTTTAGAGGAAAAGGAGCAAGCAAACTAAATCTATAGAGATGGCTAGATAGAGTGGGTAACACCTTACCACCCAGTGAAAAAAAATCCCCAGCTCACCAAAGTGAACCGGGGGTGTCAATCAGGGTGCATCTACCATTTCACTTTTCCGAGATTGGTGATAGCAATCCGGAAAAATCTGGGTAAAGTGGCACCCAAATGCTGGAATTAGGAAATTTTCTGATTCAAAACAATTAACAGAGTATGCCTTGGAAACCTTAAATAAAAAACGGCATCAATACCATGAGCCAACAAGAATTTTCCCCTAAAGGAATACTCCTCAATAAGCAAATAGTAAACAAATATTCAATATTCAAGAATTTTTAAACCTTCAGCCAAAGCTCGTCACTATGAGCAAAATTGATCCCTTGAAATTGAGCAAAATTGGGCAACAGTGGCACAGGAATTCCATATCTCCGTAACCCCCTTAGGAAAACATGATGATTATCTGGTGCGCATCGAACGAGTGGCACCGGGAGTCTCATTGGCAGAAGAACAAGTCAGTTGGCCGGTAGAAGAATGGTTAACCCAGGCCAAGCAACTGATGAATGACCCCCTATTTAGTGTCCTGCAGGGTAGGGCAGCTGGGGTGGATGGCAGTTTTGCCATGCCATCTTGGGGAGAACCGTACTCTCAATCCTCTTTAAACTTAGTTGCCTTGGGTCAGGAGCTATACAATGCCCTATTTAAAGGAAGCTTGCGCGATAGCTGGATGATGGCGCAAGCGATCGCTCAAAATCAACGGTCGGTTTTGCGGCTGCGTCTGGGATTGAAAGGTACAGAATTACCCCGCCTACCTTGGGAAGTCCTCCATGCTGGGGATCGTCCCCTAGCTACAGGAACTGATGTGGCTTTCTCCCGCTACCAGATGACCAAAGGCTTGATTAGACCAGTTCCGAAGCCTTTGTCTCCACCGAATCAACCTCTGAAAATTTTGATGGTGATCGCCGGTCCAAGTGATCAAGAAAGTTTAGAACTCTTACAAGAAGCATCTCACCTCAAAGAAGAACTCCGCCATCGTTCACCCAATGGACCCCCAGCGATTCATCTGACCATTCTGGAACAGCCAGGACGGGAACAGTTAACCCAAGCCCTGGAACAAGGAAAATATCAAGTCTTCCACTATGCTGGTCACTCTAACCTAGGGGAATCAGGTGGTGATGTTTACCTGGTTAGTAAAAAAACTGGTTTGACAGAGACCGTAAGGGGTGATGATCTAGCGGGATTGTTAGTTAATAATGGTGTCCAGCTGGCTGTATTCAACTCCTGTCGTGGTGCTCATACAGCTGTTTCAGATAGCCAGGAAAACGGTAACGATCAAAATCTCGCCCAAGCACTGGTTAAGCGGGGTATTCCTGGGGTTCTAGCCATGGCAGAGCGCATCCCCGATGAGGTAGCCCTGACCCTAACCAGACTATTATACCGTAACATCAACCAGGGTTATCCCATTGACCTAAGCCTCTCGCGAGCTAGACAAGGACTGATTTCTGCTTATGGCTCGAACCAGCTTTATTGGGCATTACCTGTTCTCTATCTGCATCCGGAATTTGATGGTTTCCTGACCAATGATGACCAGAGTTATGACCGAACTCAAATATTTACCCTGCCCGATCCTGATGAGACCTCTGTCGGGTTAGACCCAGAAGAGGGGTTTTTTACGCCACCAACAGAATCTGATCATACCACATTCTCAGAATTTGAGGAAGAGTCAGCTCTTGTCTCTAGGGGAGAAGCTGAGTATGACCATGAAAGTATCACTGGTGTACCACAGGGTTTAGAATCCCATGAACTAGAAGCAGACGATCCCGCTGCTTTCATTAAGGGATTGCTGGATCAGCTGAATACAGAGGCTCAGGGTGGGGAATCAAAAATAGCAGCATCGAATTTAGAGGGGTTATCCGAAAACCCTTACTCAGACACTGCTCAGAAGAACTTACCAGTCCATACCCCAAGCCAACTCCCTGCTCCTAGGAAAGCTTCAGCCGCAACCCTGACAGCGGCTTTGTCTAGCGATGGTTCAACCCAATTAGCTCCAAAGCCTGAGGATACTACGGCAGAAGTTGAGGCTAAAAAGGTCACTAATCCTAAACAGAAGGGTTCAAGGTTACCAGGTTCACCATTGTGGATCGGACTAGGAGCAACGGGAACTCTTGCCTTAGTACTTTTGGGCGTTTGGTTTTTCCAGAACCCTCCTGGTTCTGAGGTAGGGACACAATTACCACCAGGTTCGGAGACACCTGGTGATTACCCAACTTTGACAAATGCTAAAACCAACATCGTCACAGCGATCGCAATTGAAGCATTCAGTAAGGGTAATATTATTCGAGGAACCGAAGCTGTAACGGCATTGCTAGACCGGGGTGCATTACCCGATGCTTCTGCTGCCCTTCAGGAAGTTCCCTCAGAACAATTGAATCAGTCAATGGTGAGTTTCTTAAGAGGTCGTCTGGCATGGCAGTCGATCCAGACCCGCTCCGATGAATACAGTCTTGATGATGTCAGACGTTATTGGCAAAGAGCAGTCAAACAAGAACCTGACTCTTGGACTTACCGTAATGCCCTAGGGTTTGCCTATTACGCTGAAGGCAAATACGAGCGAGCTAACCAAGCTTGGTATGATGCACTGTACAGGAGTAGCAACAATAAATCTACAACAGTTGGATCTGGAAAATCCAGCAATTCCCAAAAATTGAATACCTATGCTGGCTTAGCGCTAGGGTCGTGGAAATCGGCTCAAGAACAAAACGGAGCTAAGCGGGCGAGTTTGTCCCAACAATCCCTCAAGCTACGGCAACATGTGCTCACCAACGATCCGATTAACTTCCAACCTGATGCCTTGAGCAAGAACTGGCTTTGGTCACAGCAAGCGATTAAAGATTGGCAATCCCTGTTAGAGGTTAGAACTTCTAACAATTGACGGGTTTTGCGTCAACCGTCAAGAGTGAACAAAGGGCAAATTAAGGGCAAATTAAATCACCACTAGCCTCGGCTGATTACTGATCCCGCATCAAGGAAGACAGAGAGCGGCGCTTACGCATATCCATCATGTTGGCAAGAGTCTCGTCTTGAGCATTGGTCTGATCAGTAGGCTCTGGTGGCAAAACCGTTACCTCGGTCTGTTGGTCATCGCTACTGTTTTGTGATGGTGGTAATAATGGTACTGATTTGACTGGTTGTTGTTTGCGAGTCGCCTTACGGCGTCTAGAATTACGGCGTCGCCTTCTACTGCTGACACTAGATGTTATCGGTCTTTTCGGTTTCGTTTTCCGGCTTGAAAATTTTAGAGCCTGAGTAAGCAATAAGCAACCGCTGGCGCAGCCTATAGCAACAACACCAAACAAAGACAGTGGCACAGCCTCTTTTGCCGCTGATGCCCGCAGTTGGGCCAGAGCTGGTTGTGGATTATTGGCTTCTTCTTCAATCGGTCCAGGATCAATCAGACCCATAGTTGCTATGCTACCGGCTAAGACCATAACAACCCAAAGCCCAACCCAAACAGCAATCTGATGATTGTATATTAGCGTTTGGATGGACTGGAAATAATCTTGCTTTTGAGCCTGATGACCAGATGGTTTAGACATCGACGCTCACGATTAGTTAAAAAACACGCTGACGGCATTTTAGCATGGCTAGTCAGTTCGACCAATGTCTTTAAGGAGGTTATTGGTGACACTACAGCGTAAATCCCAGTTTCAAGAGTATTTAACCCCTGAGAGTACTAATGAGACTACTACTGAGATCTCGACTCAAAATCCTACAGATTATGGTGTTAAGTTGATAGACTCATCCTGTTCTCCAATCCCTAAGCATAACCAAAACCATAACCAAGATCACAAGACCTCTCAATCTTGGACAATTGAGAAAAGTGAGGAGCTTTATCAGATCCAAGGCTGGGGAGAACCCTACTTTGCCATTAACACTGCTGGTCATATCATGGTGTCCCCTAAAGGCAATGGGGGCGGCTCGTTGGATTTGTTGGAACTGGTAGAATCCCTGAAGCAGCGCAACTTGGGACTACCATTACTAATCCATTTTTCAGATATTTTGGCAGACCAGATAGAGCAATTAAACGCCTGTTTTGCCCAAGCCATTAGTCGCTACAAATACCCTGGTCGTTACCAGGGAGTGTTTCCAGTTAAATGCAACCAGCATCGACATGTGGTAGAGGATGTCGTGTATTTTGGTCAACCTTATCAATTTGGTTTAGAAGTCGGTTCTAAACCTGAATTGATGATTGCTCTAGCAACATTGCTCACTCCGGATTCCCTAATTATTTGTAACGGCTACAAAGACCGGGAATATCTTGAAACTGCGCTTTTAGCTAGGCGATTGGGACATAATCCGATAATTGTCCTAGAACAGCTAGAGGAAGTGCAGCTAATCATTGAGGTGGCGGCTTCGTTAGGAAGCATCACACCAGTGCTGGGGGTGCGAGCCAAACTGAGTACACAAAGCATGGGTCGTTGGGGAAACTCTGTAGGAGATAAAGCTAAATTTGGTCTGAAAATTCCAGAAATACTCCAAGCCATTGACCAGCTACGGGAGGCTGGGATGCTTGAGTCATTGCAGCTGTTGCACTTCCACATCGGCTCTCAAATCTCTGCCATTAGCGTAATTAAAGATGCTATTCGCGAAGCCAGCCAAATTTATGCTGAGCTGAAGGGATTAGGGGTGAATATGCAGTATCTAGATGTAGGTGGTGGCTTGGCAGTGGATTACGATGGCTCGAAAACGAACTTCCATGCCTCCAAAAACTACAACATGCAGAACTATGCTAATGACATTGTGGCTGCGGTGAAGGATGCTTGTGAGGAACATCAAATTCCAGCACCAACACTGATTAGTGAAAGTGGTCGTGCGATCGCATCCCATCAATCAGTCCTGATCTTTGATGTTTTGAGTACCAGTGATGTCGAATCTCAATCCCCTCCACTGACAACGGAACAAGACCATCTAATTATTCGGAATCTTTGGGAAACTTACTGTACTATCGACCTTGAGAACTACCAGGAAGCCTATCATGATGCCATCGAGCTTAACCAAGAAGCAAAAAGCCTGTTTAGTTTAGGCTATCTGAGCATTACTCAGCGGGCTAAAGCCGAGCAGCTTTATTGGGCGTGCTGTCAGAAGATTCGGGAAATTATCAGGACACAAGACTATGTTCCCGATGATCTAGCAGACCTGGAAACGATCATGGCATCAATTTACTATGTCAACCTATCAGTCTTCCAATCAGTGCCAGATTGCTGGGGAATTAACCAGCTATTTCCGATTATGCCCATTCATCGGTTGGATGAAGAACCAACCCAAAGGGCTATCCTGGCTGACCTTACCTGCGATAGTGATGGTAAGATTGACCAATTTATTGACCTGCGGGATGTTAAATCGTTGCTGGAACTACATCCTTTGCGCAAAGCCGAGGAGCCAGAGAGAATTTCCAATTCCAAATCCCAAATCCCAAATCCCAAATCCAAAGAACCCTACTATTTGGGTTTCTTCCTAGTCGGTGCCTACCAAGAGATTATGGGGAATTTACACAATCTTTTTGGTGATAGTAATGCAGTTCACATCAAATTAAGCCCCAGAGGGTATGAAATTGAACACGTGGTTAAGGGAGATACAATCACGGAAGTTTTGGGTTATGTGCAGTATGATGCTGAAGATTTGGTGGAAGGTATGCGCCGCCTCACAGAACAGGCGTTGCAACAGAACCGAATTACTTTGGCAGAATCTCAACGGCTGCTGCAAAATTATGAGCGGAGTTTGAGGAGTTATACCTATTTGAGTTCCTAAGCTCAGGAGTTACCCAGTAACTCGAATTGTTGGGTTTCCTACAACTTATAGGGTTTGGTGCTCAGTTTTCGGTAAGTTCTGCTGAAGAAAAGCATTTCATTGTACTCCCTACAGCCAAAGCGATGGATATATGATTGATGGCACAGACAAGCGCTAAGGTAATCTTTGCCATGAATCCTGAACCATGAACCTTGACAATAAACAATGTTTATCTTTAAGTTAGAACCGTCGTGAAGTGCAAGTTTTATCGAGTGATTTGACTAACATGCCCACCAAAGAAAATCGCTTTTTGCAAGGGCGTAAAATCGCTCCGGGTCCGATTACGGCAGGAATCCCAATCACAGAGTTGATCGACCAGACGTTTCTAGCCTACAATTCCGGTCGATTACGAGAAGGCTGCCAATTATTGGTAGAGCGGATGTTGCAGCCCAACGTAACGGTGGGTTTAAGTTTGACAGGAGCATTAACCCCCGCAGGCTTAGGAATGGCCGCAGTTATCCCATTGATGGAGGCAGGGTTTGTCGATTGGATAGTATCTACGGGAGCCAATCTCTACCACGACGCTCACTTTGGCATCGGATTGGAACTCCATCAAGGGCGGCACGATATTAGTGATGTGGTATTGCAGAAAGAAGGAGTTGTCCGGATCTATGACATTTTCTTCGATTATGACGTGCTGCTATCAACGGATAAGTTCTTTCGTCAGATCATTGAACAGCCTGAGTTTAAGGATCAAATGGGAACGGCAGAGTTTCACTACCTCTGCGGTAAGTACATTGCTGCACGGGAGCAGACATTGGCACTGGAAAACCAATCCCTGCTGGCGGCAGCTTATCGGTTAGGAGTCCCTATCTATACCTCCAGTCCTGGAGATAGTTCGATTGGGATGAATTTAGCAGCGCTAGGGTTGCAGGGCACCGGACCAGTCATTGATGTGTCCTTGGATGTGAATGAAACCGCAGCAATTGTGCTGGCAGCTAAAAACAATGGGGGAGCCAGTGGGATTTGGATCTTGGGAGGTGGCTCGCCGAAAAATTTCATGTTGCAGACGGAACCGTATCTTCAAGAAGTCTTGGGTATTGATGAGAAGGGGCATGATTACTTTCTTCAGGTAACTGATGCCCGCCCAGACACAGGGGGTTTGTCAGGAGCAACTCCATCGGAGGCGGTCTCTTGGTGCAAGCTTGATCCACAAAAGTTATCAGAAACAGTAGTGGTTTATTGCGACTCGACTATTGCTATGCCCCTACTGACAGCTTACTGCCTAGCTAAGGTAGCGCCTCGTCCTCTAAAACGCCTCTATGACCAACGGAAAACCTTACTGGAGCAGTTGCAAGAGGCACATTTGGCTACCCAAGCTACAGCAGTCAGGTGAATTAGGATTTATGGGAACAGCGGATCTCGGAACAGGGAACTTTAGGAAAGAGCGATGCATCACTACTCCCTACTCCCTACTCCCTACTCCCTAAAACCTAGAACTTTTTACCTGACCCAATTGATAACTGCTATAAAGTATTCCTATACCTAGTTAAACAGGCAAGCTTGTACAAAATTCTAGCCCCAACATTGCCATCCCACTGATCTCCAGAGTCTCCGGGAGCAACTTCGCACAGATCAAAACCAATAATAGTTTTGCCAGCTTGGACTAGCGATCGCACTAAATAAATTGCCTCGTTAAATTCCAATCCTCCTGGCACAGGAGTACCTGTATGGGGACAATAGGTGGGATTCAATCCGTCAATGTCAAAGCTAATATAAACTTTATTAGGTAAATTAGCAATAATTTCCTGGCACTGGGCTGCCCAGGTTATACCTTCGTAAGCGTTAGCTTTGAGCTGCCAGTCATCAAACACTACAATCCGGCGATCGCTCTTTGCCATTGCCATTTCCTCTTCACAAACATCTCGGATGCCAACCTGAACTAAACGATTAATCTGAGGTAGGGTCAGGGCATTGTACATGATCGAGGCATGGGAATAAGTAAACCCTTCATAGGCTTGCCGGAGATCGGCATGGGCATCAATTTGTAAAATGCCGTATTCCTGGTGTTGCTGTGTTAGGGCTTTCATTAACCCAAGAGGAACACTGTGATCGCCACCGACTATGCCAACCAGCTTGCCTTGCTGCAGCAGTTCCAGTGCTTGAGTGTAAACCCAGTTATAGAGAGCAGCACAGGCAGTATTAACGATGGCTAACTGTTTTGCGATCGCATTATCATCCACATTGCCACCAGCTTCTAAATACTGAATAATCTCTTTAGCTATCAACCTCATGGCACTATTTTGGTCTTGGATAGCTGAGTTAATCGGTATAGTTCCACAACTTGTTTGCCAAGCTTGGGGTACATCAAAGTCGTACCAATCTAACTGTACGGAAGCTTGTATTATCCCTTGGGGACCGTTTGCTGCGCCCTCTCGGTAAGATGTGGTCACGTCCCAAGGAACAGGCAGAAACACGATTGATGCCTCTTCAACCGAATAGGGCAAGCCAAAGAAGCAGCCATTGGGCACAGTAATCTCATTAGGATTAAAAGTGGCTTGATTCATGAGCCCTTGGTTAATTTTTCCTATTCTACCCGAACCTCGTCCCTACGGGAATCCTGGTATTAGGGATTAGCAATGCTTAGATTAGGCACACTTACATTAGGTACTAAAACCCTTAACCCAAGCCCTAACCCCTAACCCCCAACCCTATTACCATCAAAACTAAATTAAAAAATTACTAGCACTATGGTAGATATCAAAGAAATTCCCCTAGAGCAAATCCGCCGTCCCCTACCACGACAAAATGATCCAAACAAGGTGGCGGCACTAATGGAATCAATTGCTAAAGAGGGTTTGCGCGAACCCATTGATGTGTTAGAAGTAGATGGGCAATACTATGGTTTTTCCGGTTGCCACCGTTACGAAGCACACCAGCGTTTAGGAAAAAAAACCATTAAGTGCCGCGTTCGTCGCGCTCCTCGTTCCGTATTAAAACGGCATTTAGCGTGAAAATTAGCAATTTTGGAACAAAAATAAGTTCATACCTTGGGTTAATTCCCAAGGAAACCAGAATTGCTTAAAGTTAAGGTGTTTAAAGCTGACCGTGACCACTAGTTTTTACGAGGAACCTTTAGGAGAGTACTATGGCAACGATTGTACCTGTCAATATTGGTATTGATGAACAAGACCGCAAAGAGATTGCTGAGGGATTGTCTCGTCTGCTAGCGGACACTTATACCCTATACCTGAAGACCCATGCCTTCCACTGGAATGTTACTGGACCAATGTTCAACTCCCTACACCTGATGTTTGAGCAACAGTACAATGAGTTGGCTTTAGCAGTGGATGCGGTAGCAGAGCGGATTCGTACCCTAGGCTATCCTGCTCCTGGCAGCTACAGTCAATATGCGCAATTATCCTCCATTCCAGAAACCAGCGATGTTCCGGAGGCTGAGGAAATGGTGCGCTTGCTAGTGGAAGCCAATGAGGCAGTGGTAAGAACTGCACGGTCTGTTTTCCCAGCCGCTGAACGTGCTAACGATGAGTCTACAGCTGACCTGTTGACCCAACGGATGAGCATACATGAGAAAACGGCTTGGATGCTGCGCAGTATTTTAAAATAAGCTTGTAATTATGTACATAGATCCCCCCTAGCCCCCCTTAAAAAAGGGGGGAATTAGATTCAAAAGTCTCCCTTTTTTAAGGGAAACGGGGGATCTGAATCAGGGATTAACAAAATTGACATGCTCCCAATATGAAGGATGAAATAGTTCAATTTATCGGTTGTTCAACAACTGGTATGTTTTGCTCTATATGTATTCATCCCTAACTATTTATCTTTGTTCCTTTCTCTTTCATACTTCATAACTTTAGCTAAGCCCATCAATACTTAGGAATTGGACTGAAAAAAAACTTGAGCGCTAAAGTGTTCCTGATCACACGAAGTAACTGCCTTGGGTAATCGAAGAGTAAACCTACTACCAACACCTCGTTCGCTGTATACTTGTAAGCTACCGTGGTGGGCTTGAGCGATCGCATAAGCAATTGCCAGCCCTAATCCGGAACCTCCTGTGTGACGAGAGCGATCGCTATTGACTCGATAAAAGCGATCAAAAATTCGCCCTTGGTCTTCTGGGGCAATACCAATCCCCGTATCTTCTACCTGGATCACCGCCTGTTGGTCGCTCTTGTCTAAAATAACAGTTACTTTACCACCCACAGGGGTGTATTGGATACCATTAATAATTAAATTAGAAACTAAGCGATAAAGCTGCTCAGAATGACCCACAACCTCCAGAGGAGTTTGCACTCGCACCGAAGATGTCAACGTAATCTCGGCAGCGATTGCCAAGGCTGCTAATTCCTCAACTAAATCGCTAACTAGGTCATTGAGACAGCATGTCTGGTTACCCACAGATGCCGGTTGTCTATCTAAGCGAGACAACAACAACAAATCCGCAACTAACTGACTCAGCCGCTGATTTTGACGTTCAACAATTTCCAGAATGTTTCGTGCTTCAAGTTGATCCAAGCTAGGCATCAAAAGCCCCGATTCAACCGTTGCCAGTGTCGCAGCTATCGGTGTCCGTAGCTCGTGGGCAGCATCAGCGGTAAACTGTTGAATCTGTCTATAGGATTGGTAAATAGGTTGCATCGCCAACCCTGCTAACCACCAACTGCCACTGCCCACTAAGATAATTGCCATTGGCAGACCTAATCCCAAGATTAATTTTACCGTATTGAGGTAGTTGTTGAGGTATTGGAGAGAGTGCCCCACCTGCAAATACCCCCAATCCCGCTGATCTTGAGTATGTAGCGATAGAGAAATTTGGTGATAGGAGTTGCCCTTACCATCGGAAATGGTTTGCCAAGGTGCTTGATTAAACACCTGGGGTAATCCCTCTGGGTAACTTCCTGCAACGGCAATTAAACGTCCTGAGGTATCAAATAGGCGGATGTAGTAGTGACCTTGGCTAAGAGCACTGAGGATGTGGCGCTGGGAACTCACCAGTGGTTTAGAACAGTTAACTCCAACGATACACAGATTCGGTAAAAGTTCCCCAATTATCGGCTCTACCTGTCCAGGTTCCTTGAGCTTCCATTCCAGACTATCATGGAGTGTCCCCGCAACGGATTTTAACTCCCGGTCTGAAGTGACTAAATGGGTATGAACGATCGCTCTGTAAACACCAAATCCCAACAGGCTCAAAATAAACCCCATGACGATGGCATAGGAAAGTGCTAATTTCCCACGAGTCTGGTTAAATAGCCTATTCTGATTCATTATTTTTTCAAATTGAGACGATACCCCAAACCATGCACAGTTTCAATCGGAATGCTGGAGTTGATTGATTCAAGTTTTCGACGTAGCAGGCGCATTTGAGCTGCCACTACGTTACTAATCGGTTCTGCATTCACTTCCCAAAGTTGATTGCGAATTTGGTTGGTGGTCATCACCTGATTCGGATGCTTCATGAAATACTCTAAGAGCTGGAATTCTTTATTCGTGAGTGGAATGTCGAGTTTCTCACCGTTAGCAGCAAGACGATGAACCGTTCGGTTACCATAGTCTAAAATAAGCTCACCCACCTGGAGTTGTTGGGGCTGGAGTAGGGGTGTTCGCCGGTGCAAGGCTCTAACTCTTGCTAGCAACTCTGCCATTCGGAACGGTTTCACTAAATAGTCATCGGCTCCCGTATCCAAACCCATCACTCTATCTTCCAAGCGGTCTTTTGCCGTTAGCATCAAAATAGGTAAGGGATTATTACGATAGCGTAACTGACGCAGTAACTCTAGTCCCGATAGCCCTGGCAGCAACCAGTCGAAGATAGCTAGGGTATATTGGGTTTCGTGGTTGTTTAAATAACCCCAAGCGTCAGTGCCGTTAACAACCAAGTCCACCACGTACTTCTCTATATTTAACGCTCGCTTAATTGCAGCACCCAAGTCTGGCTCATCTTCAACTAGCAGTACTCTCATCTGTCTTTTCCCGCTGGATACTTTGTCTATAGTAGCGATATGCGGGAAAGAAAGCGGGGCAACGCCTAACTTTCCTTGGATAAATTAGCTTAAAGCTGCACGAACCTATAGCTAATGTATGTCAATCCTAATTATAAAACATAGATTGATATAAATATATGTAATCAAAATGAAATTGTGACAGCCATTAACAAATATCAAAAAATCAATTTCCGGCGTTGCTGATTTTGGGTATGGTTTCGCCCCCCTAGCCCCCCAATTATGGGGGGAACAAAACTATCAAAGTCCCCCAAATTTGGGGGATTTAGGGGGCTTTAACAAAACCAGGTGATCGCGCATTCATTCCTTAATTCAGCAACGCCCAATTTCCTACTCTCAGAAGCTGAAGGCTTACCAAAGTCCTAAAAAAAATAATTTCATTGATACCTAACATTTCATCCTGATTTCATATTTGCTTGTGATACTTAATCAAGACGACAGCAAATGACCATCCTGACATCTTAGGTGTCTGGGTGGAGGCTATGGTGACTACTTGCACCCTCTGCTGAGCATAAAAAGCACTGATCCATTATGCACAAGACAGAAACAATCCTGGCTTCAACGTTTACCTTTTTGCTGCTGATAGCGATCGCACCAGTTGCTGTTTTCGCCCATGCCGGGCATGGCAATGAGTTCCAAAGCGGAACCGAAGCCACGAGCAATCCGGAAGGAATTAAGGTAGATGCGACAACCGCTAGTCAAATTGGGATTAAACTCCAATCCGTCTCTAGGCAGTTTTTGGATATTGGTATTAAAACCACCGGGCAAATTGAAACCCAGCCCAACCAACAGGCGCAAGTAACAGCGCCGATTCCCGGTACAGTTGCTAAACTTTTGGTCAAACCAGGTCAGAGGGTCAAAAAAGGTCAAGCGGTTGCTGTCATCTCTAGCTTGGAGTTAATTGAATTGCGGGTTGAGTCTCTCGACAGACTGACTGAAGCTAAGGCAACATTGGGAGAAGCTGAGGCAAATCTCGAACTAGCTAGGGAAAATTTAGAACGTCAGCGTCAAATTGCTGCTGCTGAAATCGATGAAGCTGAAACTCAGCTAGCAGTAGCCCAAGAAGAGTACGATAAAGACCTAGCATTAGCAATCGAAGGTGCTCTGGCTCGACGTCAGATGCTAGAGTCGAAAACTAAGCTAGCAGAGGCTAAAACCTTACTGAAAAGAGCATTTAGCCGTCGGGAAGTTCTGGAAGCAGAAGCGGAACTAAAACGGGCTCAAACAGCGGTTAAGGCTGCCAAATCTCGGGTTCAACTGAGCGATACTACCTACAAAACCCGACTGCAACAACTTAGTAATTCTGCTAATGAGCAAGGAAAGGTAACGGTGCTTGCTCCAATTTCCGGTACAGTAGCGCAGTGGCAAGTAAGCTTGGGTGAATCCTTTGAAGACGCAGGTGGGCAACTGATGACGATTGTTAACAATAATCAAGTCTGGGCAACTGCTAATATTTATGAAAAAGACTTATACAAGGTAAAAATAGGTCAAAAGGTCAGATTAGAAGTTTCTAGTCTGCCTAATCAGACTTTTACAGGTCAAGTTAGCCAAATCGACCCGATAGTGGCAGGTCAGACACGAGTAGTGCCAGTTAGGGTAAGGTTGGATAATCCTGGAGGGCAACTAAAACCAGGAATGTTTGCTCAATTAAAGATTTTCACTGATAAAACCAATGTAGCTACTTTAGCGATTCCTCAAGATGCTTTGGTGGATGCTAATGGTAAACAACTGGTTTATGTAGAAAATGGTCAGAACTTCTATGAACCTGTAGAACTTGCTCTTGGTTCAACTTTTGGGGATTTCGTAGAAGTCAAGAATGGTTTATTTGAAGGTGACCAGATTGTGGCTGAAGGGGGGGTGATGTTGTACGCCCAATCCTTAAGGGGTGGCTCTAAAGCTGATCACCATGAACATGAGCAAGAAGAACATAATCATGAGGCAAAATCGACTAACGTTAATGTTGCTAGCCTACCCTGGTGGTGGGTTTTGCCTGTAGGAGGGGTAATTACAGCTGGTGCTTTTATGCTGGGACAGCGCACTGCTTCACAATCAAGACCAGCACCTATAGAAATTTCAGATGAACTGACCAATAATAGCTATCATGCCACTGCTGGTGTAAAAGGAAATGGTCAGAGCAATGGGGATGGCTATTTAGATTCGGCGATTTCTAATAGTTTCGTAAACAAGCAATAATCAGCAAGGCTGTAGGTAAGACCAAAATGCTCAACTCGATCCTTAAGTGGTCTATTACTCGACGCTGGCTAGTTGTAATTGGCGCTATCATCGTCACACTTTGGGGATTTCGGATTATTTCCCAAATGCCCTTAGATGTATTTCCGAATTTTGCTCCTCCCCAAGTTGAAATTCAAACGGAAGCGCCGGGATTGGCTCCAGAAGAAGTGGAATCTTTAGTCACAATGCCTGTCGAAAGCGCGATCAATGGCATTCCTGGATTGACTACAGTACGCTCGTCTTCGGGAGTGGGCATTTCCGTAGTAAAAGTTATTTTTAAATGGGATACTAATATCTATCAAGCTCGCCAGTTAGTAACTGAACGGTTACAACAAGCTGCTGCCAGATTACCGGAAGGAGTAGAATCACCGCAAATTTCTCCCCTTTCCTCGCCCATTGGTACCATTCTTTCCTACGCTTTTACCATTGACGAAGATGTAGAGACGCCAGATGTCCCCTCTAAAATTGACCTAATGGCTGTGCGTCGATTGGTTGACCGAGATATTACCAACCAATTATTGGCAGTAGCGGGGGTAACTCAGGTAATTGCCTATGGGGGAGATGTGCGTCAGTATCAGGTACTGGTTGACCCTGCCAAGTTAACCGCTTTTGATGTTTCCTTAGCAGAAGTTACGGAAGCAGCAGCAGCAGCAAATACTAATGCGGCGGGTGGCTTTCTGATTAGTCCAGACAAGGAACTATTAATTCGAGGCATTGGACGAGTTGAGTCAATCGAGGATTTAGAACAATCGGTGGTAGTGGCACGTAATGGCACACCAGTGCTGCTTTCTGATATCGCCGATGTCCGCATTGGTGCTGCCTTGAAGCGGGGTGATGGTAGCTTGGATGGGAAAAAAGCGATTGTGGTGCTAGTTAACAAACAGCCCCTCGCTGATACTCCTACTGTTACTAAAGCCGTAGAAGCAGCCATGGAGGAAATTAAAGGGGGTTTGCCGGAGAATGTCAAGGTTACTGTTACGTTCCGCCAATCCGATTTTATTGATGCCTCAATTAAAAATGTCAGGAATGCCCTACGGGATGGCATCATCATTGTTTCTATTATTTTGTTTCTGTTCTTGATGAACTGGCGCACTGCCATTATTACCCTAAGCGCTATTCCTCTGTCTTTGCTGATTGGGATGATGCTACTCAATCTCTTTGGTTTGGGAATTAATACCATGACTCTGGGAGGATTAGCTGTAGCAATTGGGTCAGTGGTGGATGACTCGATTGTGGACATGGAAAATTGCTACCGGGGATTACGGAAAAATCAGCAAGCAGGAAATCCTCTCAACCCTTTACAGGTGGTTTATAACACTTCAGTGGAAGTGCGAGTAAGTGTGCTGTTTTCTACAGTAATTATCGCTGTAGTCTTCGCACCAATTTTCACCCTTACTGGTGTTGAAGGTCGTATCTTTGCACCGATGGGAGTAGCCTATCTAGTGTCCATTTTTGCCTCTACATTTGTAGCCCTGACCCTGAGTCCAGCTTTGTGTGCTTTCTTGCTTGCTACTGTACAGTTACCAGAAGAAGAAACTTGGGTAGCGCGGTTTTCCAAAAAACTATATCAGCCATTAATTCGGTTTTCTATTCATGCTCCCAGTCTAGTTTTGCTAACAGCAGTAGCAGGGTTTGTGGCTTCTCTAATTATTTTTACCTCTCTAGGACGAGTCTTCTTACCAGAGTTTCAGGAGCGATCGCTTGTGAATGCTTTCACTCTCTATCCCGGTGTCTCTCTGGAAATGACGAATCGGGCTGGTTCAGCCATGGAACTAGCTCTCAAAGATGACCCCCGGTTTGAGTCAGTGCAGTTACGTTCAGGGCGTGCTCCCGGTGATGCTGATGCTGGTAGTGTTACTCTGGGTCATTTGGATGTGGAAATTTCAGAGGAGGGGATGAAAGACCGAAAAGCAACAATTGAGAAACTCCGTGAGGAATTTGCTAAGTTACCAGGGGTAGCCCCTAGTATTGGTGGTTTTATTTCCCACCGCATGGATGAAGTCCTCTCAGGAGTTAGGAGTGCGATCGCAGTCAAAATTTTTGGTCCGGAACTTTCGGAATTACGAACTATTGGTGCTCAAGTTCGAGATGCCATGCAAGATATTCCTAGTGTGGTGGATCTAATTCTTGAACCCCAAATTCCGATTAAACAGGTGCAAATTACGTTTGACCGCGCTGCTGCTGCTCGTTATGGTCTTAGTGTTGGTCAGCTTTCAGAAATTGTTGAAACTGCTCTCAATGGTAGAGTTGTCTCGCAAGTACTGGAAGAGCAACAGTTATTTGATTTAGTAGTATGGTTGAAAGCCGAATACCGCAATAATCTTAATACCATTAGCAACCTGCTAGTTGACACTCCCACGGGTACTAAGATTCCTCTTGCCCAAGTTGCTCAGATTAGTTATGGTAAGGGACCCAACACCATCAACCGCGAAAATGTTTCTCGTCTGATTGTGGTCTCAGCTAACGTTGCTGATCGAGATTTAGGTAGTGTAGTTGAAGAGATTCAAGCCAAAGTCAAGGAGAAAGTACAATTACCTTCCGGTTACTTTATCCAATATGGAGGACAGTTTGAATCAGAACAACGAGCATCTCAAAATTTACTAGTATTCGGTACTCTGGCACTGATTGTGATTGCTGTTTTAATGTACTTTGCTGTCAAGTCAATTTCAGCAACAGTAATGATTATGCTCAATCTGCCTCTAGCATTAACTGGGGGAATTTTTTCCGTTGCCCTCGGTGGTGGTATTCTCTCTGTTGCTTCCATGGTAGGGTTTATCACTCTTTTTGGTGTTGCTACCCGCAATGGTTTACTTCTGGTAGATAATTACAACAATAAATTGGCTCAGGGAATGCCTTTAAAGCAAGTAATTATGGACGGTTCAACGGAACGATTAGTGGCAATTTTAATGACGGCTTTGACTTCAGCGTTAGGGATGGTTCCTCTCGTAATTGGCACGGGGGCAGGGAAAGAAATTTTACAGCCATTGGCAATAGTTGTTTTGGGAGGGTTGTTTACGTCTACAGCTTTAACCTTATTGGTATTACCAGCTTTGTATGCTCAGTTTGGTCGCTTTTTCATATCTAAACCAATCAATCCAGGGATTTTACCTGAAGAATTAAATTCATCTTTTAAAAGTGGTTCAGTGGTGGGTCAATAGTGACAGGGAGCAGGGAGCAGGGAGCAGGGAGCAGGGAGCATAAAAACAAATTGTCTACTTCATAGTCAGTAAAACCGCTTTATTAAATGTAAATAGTTTTAGTGCTTATCAAAAAAATAAATTAGTTTTAAAGGAGTCAAACTATGAGTTCGTGGTTGCAGTCAAATTTAATTGTTCTCTCTAGTGTGGTATTGATGTTTTTAGCCTCTTGCGGCAATAGTACACAGGATACTAATAAAACTACTTCCTCAGAGACAACTGCAAAAACTAATGAAGTTCACTCTTCCAATGATGGTCACAATCACTCCCACACTAATGGGGATGGTTATTCCCAAGGTGGTCAAATAATTGAATCTGGTTCTTATCATTTAGAGTTGTTACCTATCGTAGAAAAACAGGGAATTCACTTAGACTTTTTCCTACAACAGGGTGAGGAACACAAAAGTGTATCTAATGCCAAAGTCAAGGCTCAAATCCAGTTACCAAATGGTGAGCAAAAGAATCTAGATTTTAGCTATGATAAGGCTGGTAAACATTACGCTGCTTTTTTACCAGGGAAAGCTACTGGGGAATATAAGGTGGTCATTCAAACTGACATTAACGGTAAAAAAATCAACGGTCGCTTTTCCTTTAAACAATAAATATTGAATAACTTTTGTGGGTAAAGACATCATGAATCGTTTGGTTAGCGCATTACTAGTTAGTTCTACTTTATTGCTGGCTCAAAGTTGTTCAACACTAGGGCAATCTGGAGATGCATCTGTTGAGGGAGATAAACACCATGGTCACCATAATCACAATGAGCATGGTCATCACCATGGTAGCCATGGTCACGTAAATAAACCATCTGTAAATACTAAAGCTATACTAACGACTCCCTCAACAATTAATTTAGATAAACCAAATAATTTGGTAATTGAGATTCAAGACTCTGAGGGAAATGCTGTTCCTGATTTTGAGGTTTTCCAAGAAAAAATAATGCATTTAATTGTAGTCAGTGATGATCTTGATTTTTACGATCATATTCATCCTGATTATAAAGGAAATGGACGCTTTGAAGTTGAAGCTAATTTTCCTAAACCTGGTGATTATACTCTTTTTAGCGATTACAAACCAACCGGAAAACCAGAGCGAGTTTCGGTAGTCAAAGTAAAAGCACCAGGAACTAGTTCATCTATAACTGAGATAGAAATTAAGAATACTAAAGTTTTTGGCAATACCAAGGTTGAGCTGAGTTTTGATAAACCCAAAGTTCAGGCTAATGAGGAAGTGATGATTAGCTTTAACTTAAAGAATGCTGCTAATAATAATCCGGTGAATGATTTACAACCTTATTTGGGAGAAGCTGGTCATTTAGTAATTGTTAAAAAATCAGAATCTATAACAGCATCTGATTACATTCATGCTCACGCACTTCCAGGTAAAACTACTGAACCGATACGTTTTGCTACCCAATTTCCTGAAAAAGGCACATATAAAGTGTGGGGTCAATTTAAGCGTAATGGTGAGATTGTAACCGCTGATTTCTGGGTAAATGCACTTTGAGCAAATATCTAATTTGGTCAGCAGTCAGCACTCAGCCTTTGGCCAGGGCTGATAGCTGATAGCTGATCGCACTTACCAAGAATCACAATCAGGGATATGATGATTACTCTATTGGAGTTGATCAGATTTATACATCTTCTCCTGTTATCCTTTATCCTTGATAAGTCAGCCTGGAAATGACCGAGTCTTCCTATCCCAATTACAGTGAACAGTTGCGACAACTTATGGCAAAAGTGGGTATTCCTAGTTTTAAGCAACTCAGTCTCAGGGCTGATGTTTCCGAGTTGCAACTGAGGCGTTTGCGGAAAGGTCAGGTCTCGCAGATGCAGCTAAAAACGCTGCTGAAACTTGCTCAAGCGTTGCAGGTGTCGGTGAATCAGTTACTGATTCTGTTTTTGCCAGATTCTGTTTCTACGTTACAGCAGGAAGACTCAACATTAAAGCAGGAGTACCAGCGTCTGGAACAGCAGTTGGAACAGCAGCGCGAGACTTTAATGCAGGAGTTTCAGCAATCTAGTTTACAAGTGCTAGAATCCTGGCTAGTCCAATGGCCCACTGCTGCTTATGCGGCACAACAGAATGAGCAGTTACCAGCTGTGAGATTATTGCCTCTGGTAAAGCCAGTGGAACAGTTGCTAGAAAAATGGGGTGTGGATGCGATCGCATCTGTGGGGGACGAACTCCCTTACGATCCACAACAACACCAACTCATGTCAGGCACTGCTCAACCAGGTGATCAGGTTAGGGTACGTTACACTGGCTACCGCATTGGTGATAAGTTGCTGCATCGTGCTAAAGTTAGTCCAGCTAATATAGCAAAGGGAGTAGGGAGTAGGGAGTAGGGAGTAGGGAAGAGGGAATAAAAATTATCACAATTACTACACGGATTGCTATAGTAGTAAATTAACAATTAATTAAATTTAGTCATTATAAAATTGTTAATTTCTAGTTTAGATTTTCCATTAACAATTTTATATTTTATATTTGTAAGCTGTTTCTTTTAAGCTGATGTTAATTTAAATTGGTTATTACCTGTTCCCTGTTCCCTGTTCCCTGTTTCTTTTGAGTAATTTAGATATCCCAATCTAAATACTGAACAGCTTAATTAACTGCTTTGATACCATTAAGACGCCCATCTTCCATATTAACAATCCGGTCAGCAATATCGAGAATTCGATTGTCGTGAGTAACCAGTAAAATTGTACATCCTTGTTCTTTAGCTAACTGCTGCATTAAATCCACCACTTCACGACCGGATTTACTGTCTAGTGCTGCTGTTGGTTCATCTGCTAAGAGTATCTTGGGATTACCCACTAAAGCACGAGCGATCGCGACTCGTTGTTTTTGTCCTCCAGAAAGTTTATCTGGGTAGTAATTCACCCACTGACCTAACCCCACTGCTTCTAATATAGCTACTGATTTAGTAATAGCATCTTTAGTAGAAAGTTCTGGATGTAGTTCTGCTGACATTTGGACATTTTGGCGAGCCGTTAAACTTTTGAGTAAGTTATGAGCCTGGAAAATATAGCCAATATGACGCCGCACTGCAATCAAATGACGTTTATTGGCTCCGAGGAGTTGCTGTCCTAGAATTTTGAGACTACCAGATTGAGGCGATCGCAATCCTCCGATTAGGGTTAGTAATGTCGTCTTACCCGATCCCGAAGGACCAGTCATCAACACAATTTCTCCTTGGTGGATGTCTAGGTCAATATCAAACAAAACCTGTTTCCGTAGAAAACCCTTACCAAAGTAATGGTTGAGATGCTTAATGGATACAACTGGTTCGTCCACCATGACAGTTTTCGTTCCTAGCTAGTTATTAGTTATTGATTATATAGCTGTTTTTCAGCTAGTAAAGTACAAGTTTTTGGCTTTTAGGGAGCAGGGAGCAGGGAGCAGGGAGCAGGGAGCAAGGAGCAGGGAGCAGGGAGCAGTAAAGTCGGAAGAGGAAAGAGGTAATTTTTTTTTTGTACTTCATTAGGGTAAAAAGCACTATATAGGGATCCGTGTAGGAATTGTTATAATTTTTGATGCCATATTCCCTACTCCCTACTCCCTGTTCCCTCTTCCCTATTCCCTGTTCCCTTTGCTATTAGCAATAGTTTAAAAAATATCAGCGGGATCGGCTGCTTGGAGTTTCCCAATCGCGATCGCACCGGAAATACAACACATGATAATCGTCAGAATCAACACTGTTACCGCCCTAGCTAGACTCATGGCTATGGGTAAACTGGTAGCATTTTTCGTTAAACTATACAACCCTAAGGCTAGTCCATATCCAGGAAAATAACCTAAAATTGCCAGAATTATAGCTTCTTGAAAAACGACAATCAATAGATAGCTGGTTTTATAACCCATGGCTTTAAGGGTAGCATACTCAGGCAAATGATCCGCGACATCAGTATATAGAATTTGATAAACAATCACTGTACCCACGATAAATCCCATCGCGCTACCGAGGGTAAAAATAAAGCCAATAGCTGTACTGCTTTGCCAGTAAGCTTTCTCCCAATTAACAAACTCTTCCTTGGATAAAACTAGAACATCCTTGGAAAGTTCGCGCCTCATCTTCTCTACAACTATCTCCACATCTAACCCTGGTTCTAATTCAATCAAACCGATATCAATCAGTCCTCTATGGCGGTCAGGGAAAAGGCGGAAAAAGTTTAAATCACTGGTGATCACATTTCCATCTGCTGCAAAGGAAGCCCCTAGGGTGAATAAGCCTCCTACTCGAATGCGACGTTCTTTGACTTCAGTGGTTATCTCTTTGCCCTGATTAAACTCTTCCGCAATAGGTCCATATTCAGGTCTGGAGCTGTCATCGAACAAAACGACATCTGGCATTTTAATTGTATCCAGATTGCTGGTTACTCCAGATAAATTGAATACGTTGTCAGTAGGATTAAACCCAATCACAAGCACACTACGAGTTTCACGGGTTTGAGGATTTTTCCAGAGGGCAAAGTCCATATATATCCCACGAATCGATTTGACCCCATCAAATGCAATACTTTGATACAACCTGCGACTAGGAAAACTTTTCATAGCGATTGTTGCTTGGGACTGGGGACTAATCAAAAAAATGTCACCCTGTAAGCTATTATGTAGTGTCACATTACTTTCAAACAGGGCATCCCGAAAACCCATTTGCATAAACATTAAAATATCGGCAAAAGCAATTCCTGCCAGTGCCACCAGCAAACGCATTTTTTCATGGGTCAATTGTAACCATGCTAAAGGTATTTTCATTATTAATAGTTACTAGTTAATGACCATTTTTGAATTCAAAATTAAAAATTAAAAATGAATAGCCTTATACTTTGTAAGTGTTTCCACCGGATACAAGCCCACGAATTAATTTATAGGTTAGTTTTTAATTTTGAATTGATAATTTTTAATTGGAGCGATAGCGATTGACTAATAAGTAGTAACTATTTTTACGATGACTTGAGAGTTAGTTAAATCAGTAACCGTCTTGCTGTCTTCTGGATTGAGACGAATATCTACTTCGACAACTCTGGCATCTACGTCAGCAGCTGGATCAGTGTCAAGAACATCCTGTTTGTCAATTTGTTGCCCAATTCTAACTACAGTGCCATTGAGTTTACCTTCAAATGCCTTGCTTTCACTAATAATAGTTACTTTCTGCCCTAGCTTGACTTTACCAATATCACTTTCGTAGACTTCAGCAACAACCATCATTTGGTCAGTTTGCCCTAGTTCCACAATTCCCTTTTCTGGATCGATGGTTTCTCCTGGATAAGTGTTAATTTTCAAAATTTGACTATCTAGTGGAGAATGGACGTAAGCAAATTTTAATTCTGCTTCGGCTTGCTTGACTTGTGCCATAGCCATTTCTAGCTCCGCTTCAGCCTGTCTAATATCTACTAGACGTACTTCTTTTATCTCTTCGAGGGTAGCTTTGGCTTCGTTAATCTGTGCTTCTACCACAGCTAGGGTCTGGTTGCGGTTGACAATAGCTTCTTTGAGTTCTTCCCTGAGGGTGCTTATAGTTTGGCTGCGGTTGGCTATGGCTTCACTGACGCTCTCTTGGGCGGTTTCTACGCTTAGGCGGCGGCTGTCTAATTCGGAAATTGCGATCGCACCGTCTCGTTCTAACTGCTCATAGCGCTGAAAATCTGCTTGCACATTCCTTAACTGAGCCTCTAATCGCCTGACTGTGGCATCTTTCTCTTGTTGTGTTTCTTGCAGCTGAGTCTGTAAACGGTCAATGCGAGTTTGTAGCGCCTCCTTCTGCCCCCGATACTCTGCCTCTAGTCGTTTAATCTTAGCCTCCTGAGCAGCAATGGTGCCACTTTTAGCACCGGCTTTGACTTTCTCCAAGTTCGCACGGCTTACTTTAACCTCCGCTTTGGCTCGTTCTAAATCCGCTTGTAAGCGATCGCGATTTTCCATGATGGCAATCAATTGATTGGCACCTACTTTATCCCCTTCCTTAACCAGTAACTGAGCCACCCTTGGTGCTTGAAAAGTCGTTGGAGCAGCTAATTGAATAACTTCCCCCTCAGGTTCGAGACGTCCTAGAGCAGTTACAGCTCGGATAGCTGGGGTTGTACTGGGGGATGGCACTGGTTCTGGCGGGCGCTCACTGACCATTTCCAAACTATATCGGCTAGCGACCACAGTTGCCAGAATCCCAACACTAGCCAGTACAATCACCCAACGACTTAGGGGCTTTGATAATCCCTGATCTTTTATCCCAATCTTTGGCTCCATGACTCCTCCCGTTAAATCAACTTCTGTCGGTTATATGAGCCATAACTATCTCTTTTGTGCCATATTATATGGCTCCTTACTATTTAATTTATCATAACGGAAATACAATTACGAGCACCGGTAAAAGATTTTTTGAGCAATCCCTCATTACTGGGTCAGCTGAAATTCAGCAGAGTGCATAGCAGGGGTTCCCGCTCGCAACTTTGCTAAAAGTTTAACGAAGGTTTTCTTTTCTGCGCCAGTCAGGTTAGCCATCAAACCTGTCACCCGATTAAAGTGGTTGGGAAGCATTTCCTTCAAGAACTGCCAACCGTTTGGGGTCAGCTGAACCATCAGCATCCGTCGGTCATCTGGGTGGGGCTGGCGTTTAACTAACCCTTGACGTTCGAGACCATCGAGCAGACCTGTGATCGTCCCACGAGTAACACCAGCCTGTTGAGCACATTCGGAAGGAGTCAACCCTAACTCACCAGCTTTGTGTAATAGCATGAGTACGGTAAACTTACCGATTGATAACTCGTAGCGACCCAAATGAGTGTCAATCGCTTCGTAGATCTCAGTGGTAGTTTTCAGGAACGACAGACAAGTAAACACTGATGCTATATCTAGCTCAGGGTACTGTCTCGCCACATTTAGCAGTTCCTGCTCTGAGGGAAGGTCACGTTTAGTGAACATAGTCTATCCCCTTAAAAAAGTTTGCCGACTTATTATTATCGTGCCTTACTATAGTATTTTTCAAATAGGTGAGGTATACAAGTTGTGGATTTTACGTAACAGGGAATAGGGAATAGGGAATAGGGAATAGGGAAAAGGTAACAGGTAACAGGTAACAGGGAAAAGGTAACAGGTAACAGGTAACAGGAAAAAAATCCTGTGTACCTCATTAATATGATAACCGCTATCATCCATTGCTCCATCCCTAAACTAATCAGCAAACTAATCAGCTTTACCATTCATTAAGTATCAAGATCCTGGCAAGTCAAATAGTACGGAGGTCATATAGTTCTCTGCCCATTCAACACCAAACGCTTTTTCAAGCACCCGCCGGGTTTTGTCATTCTGCCGCTGCTTGCTGCAATAATAGTGTTGACCTGCAATAATTTCTGCTTGCTTTTCTCTAGAGACCGGTAGGGCATTTGCAGCATGGGCACAGTGAATCTGTAATAAATCATCCACCCATGCCAGGAACTGTGCTTCTTCTTCTGGACCATTGGGACGCACAAAAATGCAAAATTCTGAAAAAATGTCCGCCCAAGGTGGTAAGTCACGGGGCTGTTTAAACTCAGGTTTTGGTAGGGTCTCTAAAGAACAGTGATAGGCTTCTGGTAAGGTACGTTTAGGGTGGAGTGGAGAAAGGTCTGCGATCGCAGCGCTGATTTGTCCTCTAGCTGCCACCACATCACAGCCAAACATGGGCAAAGCATACTCTGGACGAGGAAACATTACACAGTGTAAAATGTCCAACATCTCACCTATTTTTGCCAATTCCAGGTGCATTTTCCGAAACTGACGTGTTTGATAGCAATGGTTTTCGATAGTCAGTTTCTCTCCCTCAAGCCGTCCTTCCACGTAGCCTAACTCGGCTGGTAAATCATAGGTCGAAAGGTCGAAGTAGCGCCGCCAGTTCGATTCAATACAGTCCGCCAGCTTAGCGCACAGAGGGTTTTGTTGGGTTCTTAGGGATGGCGTGGAAGTGGTTGACATTCCTTAACACTTAAAGGCTATGGGTAACATTGAGGCAACAGGCTTGCAGACAAAAGGGTTGGATGGGTTCTCCCCCCATTATCCCCCTTAACAAGAGGGGTAGGCAAAAGATAAAAGGCATACAAGACTTGAAGTATCAACCATTGCATTGATTGTAACCTTTGCAAATGGTAGATTTTTATACTTTATCTTTCCTCCTTCATCCAACGACCTCTATCTTCTCACCTTATCGGTGACCATCAATTGGAGCAAGACATCCTAAGTATGGACTTCGGATAAGCTTAGGATATCAGCTTGCCATGGGCAATCCTTTAGCGCTACACAAAACTTTGTTACTGCTGGGATTGGATCTAGGATTTTGTTTGCGATTAGCCCGAAGGGCTACGCTACGCGAACGCATGGAATTCCTTCCTAGTACCATGGACTAGGGGTGCATTGCTGAGGGGCGGGATGAATATGAGTGGGGTGGGCAGGATGCCCACCCTAAAATGACTACATTGAGTCGGCTACCTAGATTGAGCTAGGTTGATTCTGCGCCTAGTAAAACCATAGAGTAGATTAGCTAGACAATTTTTTGGCTTTGCTGTGAAGTAGGATGGGCTAAGTGCTATCAAGCAGTTCAAGGTTAATTCTAGGTTAAAAGGAGTTTGGAGGAAATTGATATGTTTGGTTTAGGATGGCCGGAAGTAATGATTATTGGCGTTGTGGCGGTTGTGATTTTTGGACCGAAGAAAATTCCTGAAATCGGCAGCGCCCTAGGGAAAACCCTCAGAGGCTTCAAAGACGAGATGAATAATCCGACATCAGACGCTAAGGAGTCACAAACTGAGCAGAAAGATTCATAATTAACAAAACTTTCAGCGCTTGATTCATCCTACTTCGTTGTCCGCGATTAGCCCGAAGGGCTACGCTTCGCGAACGCATCTAACTGCTGCCAGTCATTGATAATAATTTTGCCTCCCCGCTTGTAGGTAACCACTGAATTGATCGAATTTATCTTTTTGAACAAACGCACGCATTCTTCATAGGTTATACCTATACTGCGAGCAATTTGATAGTACGGAAGGTTGACATTTAAGGAGTCTCCCTGAGCAACAGACTGAGTTCCATAGCGAGTTGCATAGTATTGCAGTAGACGCACCAGTCGTACAATTGCCCTTTCAGAAATTAGCCCATGTACGGTGTTATGAATTTGTTGCAGGCGTTGGTTAAAGACTTCCAGGATTCGCAACGCCACTTCTGGGGTATGGCGAATAGTCTCTAACAGGGCCTCTCGTTCTATGGTTAGCACTAGGGAGTCCACCTGACAAATAACTGTTGCGGGAGCAATACCATTACCAAAAATTGCCGGAGCTGCAAAAATATCCCCCTCAGGGATGATGCGCAAAAGGCTTTCTTTACCACTCGTCCCGGTTTTTTTAATTTGCAGGGTTCCCTTGATTAAGGCATAGAGTTGGCAGGGGAGGCGATCGCCCTCGTAGATCACAATCTCATCCCGCAAATAAGTCCGTACTTTGGTATAAGGCTGAAGATTCTCTAGCGCTGAGGTTTCTAGGTCTTTCAGCACCCAGACTTGAGCTAATTGTTCTATGGATGAGACCATGCCTACCAGTCCTTTGAGAGTGTTTGATAGTTATAGTATTTCTCAATTCGGTAGGGAGCAGGGAGCAGGGAGCAGGGAGCAGGGAACAGGGAGCAGGGAACAGGGAACAGGGAGAAGAGTGTGGGGAGAGGGGGTAGTGTGGGGAGAGAGGGGAGAGCACAAGAGTGTGTGTGGGGAGAGGGAGGAGAGGGAAGAATTAGTTTGAGATTAATTTGGTATCTTTAAATACTTTTTTTCTAATGGTCTTGATGCATATCCTCATCTGACTCCCCATTTCCCCATCTCCCCATCTCCCCATCTCCCCATCTCCCCATCTCCCCATCCCCCCACACTTCCCTCCCTTTCCCTACTCCCTACTCCCTACTCCCTTTGCTTTTACTTCCTTTATGAGCTAGCTCAAGGACAGCCCTAACTATTTCTGTCACAGTAAAACTAGCAACGAGTTCAGAGATATAGCACTACGCATTAAGGTGTTTGACATTGATACAAGCTGAAACGCTCTTTTAGTGAACTTTTGCCTCTTGCCTCTTGCCTCTTGCCTTGCGCGTAACGCTATATTTCCAAATCTTAGAACTTCCTAAATTTGTGATGAGGAAAGGATAATGGTTAATGCGATCGCTAAAGCAAACACATCGTTTAGCACTTCTCTACAAAAATTAGCTGACTATCCACATACAGGGATGATTAGCAAAGTTTTGCTCAAGGATAACAATTGCCAATACACCCTATTTTGTTTGGCAAAAGGTACAGCAATTGAGGAGCATACTTCACCTCGTAATGCGGCCATCACGGTAATTGAAGGGAAAGGAATTCTGACCTTAGACCAGAAAGAGATTACCTTAGAAGCAGGAGTCTTTATCTTTATACCTGCTAAAGCACCTCATAAGTTACAAGCCCAAGAAAATCTTAAATTTCTGCTAACCCTCTCGGAACAGCCCTTACCGGTGAATCAGGTTAGCCAAGAAACCATAGATATCATCAAGTCCACAGCCCCCCTCCTCAAAAAGCATGGTAAGCAAATTACTACTCGGATGTATGAAATCATGTTTCACAACCATCCAGAGGTAAAAGCACAGTTTGATATGTCAGCTCAAGCTAATGGTTCTCAACCAGCAAAATTAGCTACAGCAGTCTATAGTTATGCTACCAAAATTGATAATCCGGAGGATTTAAAATCAATGGTTGAGTTGATTGCCCATCGTCATGTAAAAACCAATGTTAAACCAGAACAATATCCCATTGTGGGAGAGAGTTTACTACAAGCGATGAAGGATGTGTTGGATGAAGCGGCGACAGAGGAAATGATAGTAGCTTGGACAGAAGCTTATCAGATATTAGCTGATATTTTTATTAACCGAGAACGTCAAATCTATCAATCATTATAGCAATCTGGGAGTCGGGAGTCGGGAACAGGGAGTAGGGAGTAGGGAGTAGGGAATATGAGAACTGCTATATTGCCGTTAGTTTAAATTCCCAGCAGTCAAAACCTGCTCAACGGTTAACATCAGCTCAGGAAACGTAGGTGATGTTAACCGTTGATTTCCAGTTGCCGTGGAACGGGCATGTTGGTGGAACGGGCATGTTGGTGGAACGGGCATGTTGGTGGAACGGCCATGTTGGGGGAACGGGCATCTTGCAGTGGAATGGGCATCATGGTGGAACGGGCATCTTGGTGGAATGGGCATCTTGCCCGTTACAATTCCCAGGCGGGCAGGATGCCCACCCCACTCCTATTCATCCCGCCCCTCAGCAATGCCAAAAATCCTGTGTACCTCATAGCTATAAGAAACGCTATAAGCACCTCAAGTAGCGTGGCCAACGGCCAACGGCTGACTGCTGACTGCTGACTGCTGACTGCTTACGAAAAATGATCCGAGTTGAATATAGCGGTTTCTATCCTAATGAGGTACACAGGATTTTTTCCCTGTTCCCTGTTCCCTGTTCCCTGTTCCCTAAAACCAAGGACTCTGTACCTCACCCAATTAAAAACCGCTATATTCCTAAAAATATTACGATATATTTCATTGTTGAATATTCCTAAAAATGTTACGATATATTTCATTTTTAGGGATTTTCTCTCTTTTGTTGTTTTTCATGTTAGGGTTATTTTGGTGGCAGTTATAAGTATAGAAAACCTATTGCCCTATTCCATAGTCTTCTTGTCAATATTATCCTCCAATTATTAGGCGGGATAGATACTACCTATGTTGGATCATGTTCTCTCGTTTCTTAAGGAACAACTCAACAGCTACATCCGAGTAAAAACCGGGGGTCAGGCTTTTGAGGTCTTATTTCTTCAGGATCGCAACGGGAAAGAAGTTTCCTTAGAAGAGAATGCGATTACTACCTTATTAGTCAACTTAGAAGAAGACTATACCTTTCGTTCTGGTGCCGCCTATGAAAGGATGCCTAATCAGGGGGGTAACCAGCAAAACAACCCTAATCTTTACCTCAATTTATACGTTCTCTATGCTGCTAATTTTACTAATTACCGGCAATCTTTAAAGTTTTTATCCCTAATTATCAAATACTTTCAAAGTCATCGATTATTTGATTGTCGTAACTCTCCAACCCTCAGTTCGGAGATCCAAAAGTTGACCATAGAACTGGTTAATTTGCCTTTTACTGAACAAAGAGAGGTTTGGTCTGGTTTAGGCATGTCTTATATGCCTTCAGTCATTTATAAAGTCAGAATGGTTGTCTTTGCCGATGGGGATACGCTGGAAATTGGCTCTGATGTAACTGAGAGGGAAGTTAGTAGTTCAAGAATCTAGTATCGCCGACAAACTAAAACACAATGGTCATCTAGATTATGCTTTATAAGCAACTGTTTGAATTGAGTATTCTTCACGACTATTATCGGGATAAAGTCTGCCCGGACTTAAGTGTTGAACCAACACCTGAATGTAGCAGGATACTTAGGGGTCATCGTCTGATTGTTAAGAATAAAGTTAACGGAATAGTGGTCATTGCCCCAGTAGTTACGGAAGATTCAGAAAATTCAGAAAATTCAGAAAATTCAGAAAATTCAGAAAATTCAGAAAATTCAGAAAATTCAGAACAGAAACCCTGGATAGAACTTGCTGATAATTTGCGATTTACTTTTCTATTGAAAATCAAAAATCAAGATTTTATAGATTTCACAGATCTTGAATGGAAACCCGTTGATAATGTTATTTACCTGTTTAGTAATGAAAGGAATACTAAAATTGGAGTGTCAGACTTAGAAAGAACTAGAACTAGATTGCCTGGTAGTGATCAAGAAGTAGTGATACTTGCTATTTTAAGGCTGATTACTATTTTACGGCTGATTAGAGAACGACTATACCGATTTGTCTTACTACTTAAATTGTCTGATCACAAATTACCCAGGGGACAGCCGTTTTTTGGCATAGTCTATATTTATAATAACTCCTCTATGCCTAAATCTTTTAAAGATTCGAATCAGGGCAGTAAATATAGTGACTATCAAATCACCTTTCAAGCCAAAAAACAACACTGGCGCTATTACCTGGTAACAGATCAGTTAACTAATGGCGATGAATTCTTGATTGAAGATAAAGATCCGACCAGGAAACCAAAAATTCAATTTACTAGATCTACGAGTGCCGAAGCTGAAAAAACAGATCCAATATTTTCTGCCCTTAACCAACAATTTCCTGTTCCTGAATTTCCAAAATATCTCTTTAAATCTGACTCAGAAATTGCTTGTCAGGAAGCTGGGATAAAAAATATTCAACTTTTAAAAAAGAAAAAGACTGAACTTGGCGATCCCTCTGTGTGGATTGATCATTTACCTAATCCCCCTAATCAGAACGGAATTCAAGTCATTAATGCCCTGAAATACCTATAAAAATTGAAACGTAAGGATTGAACCATGGTAACGTATAAAACTCCCAATGTTTATGTCGAGGAAATTTCTACATTTCCCCCCTCAGTCGCTGAGGTATCTACAGCGATTCCAGCTTTTATCGGTTACACAGAGAAAGCTAAACGAGGCAGTGAAGATTTAACCAATACACCCACTCGAATTAGTTCACTGCTTGACTATGAAACTTTGTTTGGCAAAGCTCAAGCAAGTAAATTTGTAGTAACAGCAAACGGAGATGGTATTGCTAGCATTGAACCTCCTGAATTCAAGTATTTAATGTATTATGCCTTGCGGATGTATTTTGATAACGGTGGGGGCAGTTGTTACATTGTTTCGGTGGGTAATTACAACGGAACTAAAAAAAATAATGATTTTAGAGCAGGCTTATCAGCTTTAGAAAAAGAAGATGAACCCACTTTAATCATGCTTACCGATGCCGCTAATTTAAGTACTGAAACCGATTATTACGATCTTTGTGGACAAGCTTTGATGCAATGCAATAAATTAAAAGATCGGTTTGCAATCTTCGACGTTATGAAAGATAAAGTTGATGAATTCCGAGATGGAATTGGTACAGCATATTTAAAATATGGCGCAGCTTATTCTCCCTACCTCCAAACATCACTCAACTACTATTACACCGATGTTTCTGTAACTGTATCAGTCCTAGACATACGCTTTGAATACACCACAGACCCTAAAGGTATTCTAGTCACGTATACAGGGAATAAGGAAGATCAACCTAAAGTAGCTATTACTACTAGTACAGGTACAGATCAAAAACAAAATATCGATTTTTCGCTCGACCGTAATACTAAGACTCTAACAATAAAACTCAATGCAAGCAGTGCAAAAGGAAAAAACATCATCGCCGAATGGAAAAAATGGAAAAAAATTCCTGAAAATAGCAATGGTAATTCCTTCAATATAGAGCAAAACGGAGATGGTAGTGACGATATATCATCAGTTGTCAATCCAACACCTCTCGAAGCCCTACATCCCAAGGTGTACAACACAGACCTTAATGGTATTTTAGTCACTTATGTCGGTCCGGAGAACGATGAACCCAAAGTAGCTATTACTCTTGACAAGAATCAGCCAACAGATGTAGACTTTGAAATTGACAGTAACTTGACTCTAACAATAAAACTCAAAAGAAACACAGCAACTGTAAAACAAATTACCGACGCATGGAAAACATGGAAAGCTGGAAATAGCACTGATAATAATTTTGAAATAAAGCAAAGCGGAGATGGTAGTGCCGATATATCATCAGATTCAGAAAATTCAGATGGTAGTGCCGATATATCATCAGATTCAGAAAATTCAGATGGTAGTGCAAAACCTCTCACTACCCCTCCTCCTCTAGAGTATTACAAAACTACTAAAACAGATTTGTATAACAAGGTTAAGACTGAACTAGGTAAACAGCGAGTCGTATTACCTCCAAGTGCTGCTGTAGCAGGGGTATATGCCAGGGTAGATCGGGACAGGGGAGTTTGGAAAGCACCTGCTAATGTCAGCTTGGCATCGGTACTTGCGCCTACGGAAAAAATTACCAACGAGGAACAGGAAAATCTTAACGTTGATCCCACCGCCGGTAAAT